>JACQBO010000078.1 GCA_016194465.1 Candidatus Kerfeldbacteria bacterium | reverse complement strand
GCGATCAGGGCGGTTCAGGAGGGCTCGCTGTTTGGCGGTTCGGATCAAGATCATGGCCATAAACATGAAGGATTAGCGCTTCCCTTTCAGTCTACGCCGACGATACCTAAAACTGCACACGATGTATCTCATCTTGTGCAGTCTATTGTAAACAAAAAAAAGTTTTATTGTAAACTCTATTGTAAAGGGCCCGGTGGGGCATACACTCCCTACCCCAATCGCCCTAAAGGCTGACCGCCCAAGAGGTGGAGATGAACATGGTCAACTTCTTGCCCACCGTGCTGCCGGACATTAAAAACAAGCCGATAGCCATCGGCGGCGATCCCTTGTTCTTCGGCCAGAAGCTTGGCCCGATAGACCATCTGGCCAACGAGCCCAATATGTTTTTCACTCATCTCGGCAATTGAGGGCAGGAGGTGTTCGATGGGGACAATCAGTAAGTGGACTGGTGCCCTGGGATGAACATCCGGAAATACATAGAGTTGTGTATCTCGGTAGACCGGGGTGCTGGGAATTTCGCCGGCCACAATGCGGCAAAAAAGGCACGCCGGGTCAGGCTGAGTCATCGCTCCCCCCCTGTGGCGCTTGATCGGTTGGTTCTTCATCGACCGGCGGCAAAGGTTCAAAACGTTCCGGCTTGACCGCCCCGGCGACCGGCGTCACGCCGTTGGCCTTAGTTTTTTCTAACCGTTTTTTGATTTCGCTCGCCGTCTTTTTGAAGTCCACGATTTCCTGGATCCCATTTTCCATATCCCGGATGAGAATCGTGCCATCCATCATTTCTTTATGACCGATAATCAGCGTGTATTGCACGCCCAGTCGGTTGGCGATTTCCAGCTGTTGTTTGATCCCATCCTTGGTCAAGCTCTCGGCCACGCGAATACCCGCGGCCCGTAGTTCTTCAAATAGTTTAAAGACCTTTTTTCTGGCTGGTTCACCGAGCTGGGCCAAGTAGATTTCCGGCCGCTCGACTGGGGTGACGACATTCCGTTCTTTCATCGCCAGGATCAGTCTTTCGATACCGCCCGCGTATCCCACGGCCGGGGTCGGCCGACCCCCCAGGAGCTCAACGAGTCCATCATATCGTCCCCCCCCACCGAGACTCATCTGGCCTTGGCTATCGTTCGCCGTCCAAAACTCCCAAACGGTCCGGTTATAATAATCGAGACCGCGGACCAAGCGCGGATTTAACACATAGGAGATTTCCAGTTCATCGAGATATTCCAGGACCTGCACGAAGTGCTGGCGCGGGCCATCAGCGAGATAATCGACGATCTGTGGTACGTCGTTCAGTACCTCCTGCCATGCCGGATCCTTGCTGTCGAGCAGCCGGAATGGGTTTTTCTGGAGTAATAACTTTTGTTCATCACTCAGAATAGATTTCTTTGTTTTGAAAAACCCTTGTAATGCTTTGAGGTACTGGGCTCGGTCGGCTGGATCGCCAATACTGTTGACCTGGATGGTCGTTTCCAGACCGAGCGTATTGCAGATCGCCCGCTGGAGGAGGATGAGTTGGGCGTCGAGCACCGGCTGATCCCCGCCCAGCACTTCAAAGCCAAAGTGCCAGAATTGCCGGTAACGTCCAGCTTGGGGACGGTCGTGACGGAAAACTGGGCCGAAATACCAAAGCTTGACCGGTTGGGGAAGATTGAGCATCCCATGTTCAATATACGCCCGGGCGACACCGGCGGTGTATTCCGGCCGAAGACTAATGTTATCGCCGTTTTTGTCGACGAAAGCGTACATTTCCTTCTGCACAATGTCCGTCGCCTCACCGACACCCCGGACAAACAGATTGGTCGGCTCCAGGACCGGGGTTTCAATCCGCTCAAAACCGTAGTCCCGGGCGGCCTGCCGAACGACGTCAAAGATCCACAACCAATAGGGTTGGTCGGCCGGAAGAATGTCCTTCATTCCCCGGAGCAATTGAAACGGATTGGTCAGTGGTTTAGGCATGCTAGGAGTTCAGGGGCAGATACGGCACGGTCGGGGTTTGGAATGTTCGGGCGCGAGGAATCGGCCAGGCCCGAACCGCCGTTCGCCCGATCATGCTTTGGCGGGTGATTGGTCCAAAGCTCCGAGAGTCGAAACTGGCTGGTCGGTTGTCTCCGAGCATATAGTACTGCCCTTGGCCGAGGGTCACATCGAGATGCCCGCTCGTTTCGACGCTCGGCGCCAGATAGGCCGATTCGTCCAGCACCGCGCCGTGGGGCTGGGCGGCGTTGAAAATTTCTACGTGGTTATTGTCTACGACGACGCGTTCGCCGGGAAGACCGACAATCCGCTTAATAAAAAATTCGTCGCTGCGGAACGGATCGCGGAGGACCACCACATCACCGCGACGGGGTTGATGCAAACGATATGACAGCTCATCAATAATCAAATACTCGTTGTTGTGGAAATTCGGTTCCATCGACGCCCCTTTGACGTAAAAAGGCTGGAGGATAAAATAATGGATTGGTTTAATGATCAAGATGGCGATAATCAAAATCTTGACCACCTCCAACACGAAGTTGCCAAACGAAAAACTAAACGACGGCAAATACTCCGACTTTTTCTGCGGCCGGGCTAAATCTTTTAAGCTGGCGTTATATCCACGCCAGGCTTTGGGGTCGCCGATCGGATTCGACGGGACTTCTTCTGAGGACTTGCGTTTATCCATAAAGGTAGGCGGGGCCGCCGGGATTCTGGCGGGTTGAGATGGGTCCCCCCGGATCGTAGTCCGAGGCATCGACCTTCTGCCAGCTGGTGGTCGCACCTGGACTCGGACCAGGGACCTCGCCGATGTGAACGGCGCGCTCTAACCAACTGAGCTATGCGACCAGCAGCGGGCAGGAGCTACAAACCAGCTGCCTGTCCCATATATCCCGAGGTTACGAGGGATTGTACGGGGAGCTATGGGCCCGAAGTGGGAATTGAGAAGTAAAAAAGTTCATGCCAGGTCTAGTTTCCATAACCGATCGCGGCGGTCCAGAAGGAAAATATGCCACAGCAGCCAGCAGTATACCACCTTTGCGCCCACGTGACAAGGGTTACCGCGATCGCCGAAGCTGCCAAGCCAATCGAATATCCTCCCAGATAATATTGAGCGAAAACTTCGAGTCCCCGGCCCGTCGCTCGGAAAAAAATAATGGGATTTCGGCCACGGTCGCGTCCGCCTGCAATGCCCGCCAATTCATTTCCATCAGACAGGCATACCCTTGTGATCGTAAATCGGTTGCTAAGACACGGGCTAACAGGACGGGGTTCCAAGCTTTAAACCCGGTACTCCAATCACGAATTTGTGTTCCGAGCATACCGCGAATGTACCAGTTTCCTACCGCACTGATCAGCCGTCGATGCGGGCTGATACCCATCGTGCCGCCAGGCACATAGCGTGAAGCCAAGACAAGATCAGTCGTGGCCAACGCGTCCAGCATGGTCGGGATGAGTTCCGGTGGATGCGAACCGTCCGCATCGAGGTGAACGATAGCAGTCGGATTCCGACTCAGGACCAGGCGCAGTCCATCCATATAGGCCGAAGCTAAGCCGGCCTTGCCTGGCCGATGGAGAACGTCAAGCTGCGGCCAGCGGTGGCGGAGGCGCTCGGCCAGCTGACCGGTTCCGTCGGGCGAGGCATCATCAACCACGAGGACGTGAGCATCGATAGTCGAAAAAATCCTCTGCAGCAGCGACTCAAGGTTCTCGGCTTCGTTGTAGGTCGGGACGACGATCCAGATAGACATGCCGGGGCGGATTATACAATCGGTGGCGGTTTTTTGCCAAGATCCTCTTCAATTTTTTCTAGCGAGGTTTCAATCTGGTCATCGGACATGCGGGTCTTGAGAATCCGAAAGCGAAGTTTACGAATCGCCTGATCGGCTTGGGTGCTGCGGGCATGCAGGTGACGCAGCGCCAGGAACATTCGAACAAGGACGCCGAAAATTGCTACGAGCAAGGTCGCTACCGTGACCAGCGCCAAGGGTATAGCCGCGAAGGTGGCGATCGGGTGCCCCCCCAGGAGAATCAGGGTACCGGTAATCCGCACCGTTTTTGACTGGCTCGCTCCGCTGACTTGGTTATCACTGCTGGTCGCCGTGGCGGTCAGACGATAGGTACCGGGTCGGGTCACCTGATCGCTGACAAAGACCCAGGGAGCCGAGACCGTCACTCCTTGAGCCCCTGATGATTCACCCCCACTCGCTTTCCCCCCCAGCGTCACTTGGCCGAGGTAGGTCCCGCTCAGATACAAAGAGACAGTGTCGCCCGGCTGAGCGGTGCCGTGGACGACGAGGGTGTCGAGTAAAATAATGGGGCTCGTCACGCTGGTAATCGTGGGCGATGGATATCCATGGACATCAAATGACAACTCACTCGATTGACTATTTCCCGCCTGGTCGGCCAAGGTAATACTGATGTGATGACTGCCGGCTTTGGTTAAATGCAGTTTATACGGGGTCGTCACGCTGTACGCCGGTTCTTGGTCGAGGACCAATTCTGTATGCGCGATGCCGCTGGTTTTATCCACGGCGTCAACCTGGACAATCGGGTCGAAGCTTGACCCCCCGGCTTCATAGGCGAGAGTGATGGTGAATGGCTCGGGTGGCGTGGTATCGCGCTGGATCCGATAACTTGCCGTTTTGCTCCAACCGCCGCTATAGAGAAAACGAATATGAAAATACCAGACGCCGTCGGCGGGAATTTTTTCCGTCACCGATCCTGTGTTCGGTTCCGGGACTTCATCCGGCACGGTCGATGATGTCTGATCGAATGCATAGCTGGCGCCCAAGACCGTGTTCGGGTTCACGGCGAGCGCATGGACACCAAACGAACTGGCACTTACCGCCCCCGTACTGTTCCACTGAAACGTAACGGCGCTGCCTTTATACCATTTTGTTTGGTCAGGAAATTCGGGCGAGGTGATGACTGGCAGCGGCAGACTCGGCGTCGTGGTTTTCGTCGTGTTGGTCGGGGCGGCGGTTGCGGCCGTCAGCAAATAACTAGCGCCGCCTTGGCCGCTGAGAATATCCGTTCCTTGCCCGTCATTGGCTAGCACCCGCGCCCCGGTCAAGTTGAGATCTGCTTGACCGGTCGTTTTTACGGCAAAGGTAATCCGGATGACGGTCCCGCTGCTTCCGCGGAAGCCCGGGTTCGGCACCCCGCCGGAAAACGTGACTCGGCCGCTACCGGTTGACCCGGCCGGCTCAACTGTCCAGAAAGAAAAGATCGACCCGGACTTGCTGACGTCCTTGAACTGGAGCAGATTATTGGGAAAGACAACTGTCCCTTCGGCGGCATTGATCGCCTGCCCTTCCGTATTGACTTTCACGCTGACGGAGATGGTTTGACCGACGGCATAGCTTCCGGAACTGGGGCTGAAGTACATCGTCGCGGCGCTGGCCCGGGCTGGCCGCACAAAAAAAACAGCTACGGCGACGAGAAAACTAGCCATCACGAAGCGAAATCGGATCATGATCGCGGCGGAATAGTGTACAAAGGGGGTGGTGGTGCCCCGGGCTGGGGCGGGGCGGGAACCAAAGGCGGGGCGGGCGCGGCCGGTGGCGGGCTCATCGGGGGTGGTGTCGTCACCGCCGTCGGAGCTGGGGCCGCGACTGGACTTTGATTGACGAGTTGCTGGGCCTGCTGCAATTCTTCCATCTCACGCTGCAGAGCCAGATATTTTTTTTGGGCATCATGTTCCAGCAGCTTCAAATCATGGGTAAAGGTCGACCGCAGGCGGAAACGGCGCAAGAGACTGAAACCGATACCCGCCGCACTGACGCCGGCCAAGGTCACGACGGCAGCGTTGGCCACCGCCGGGTTGCGGAGAATTGGGACCCGGGCGTAAAAAGGAAGGCCGCTGGAGATGACATCCAGCTTGACGCTGCCATCGACGCTATTGCCGGCTCGATCAAGCGCCCGGACGACGAAGCTATAGCCTCCGGCCGGCAATTTATTGATGACGTACGGGCTGCTGGCTTCGACGAAGAGGGTCGTCTGGCTGGCATTGGAGTTTTGGCTGATCTGTTTCACTTCGAAGTGATCAATGCCCGAAGCGGCGTCAGTCGTAATAAACCGTAACGTGCCTGTGTCTTCGGTGGTCATCGTCTTTTGATCGATGGTCGGGGTAAAGGCGGCGGGTGGGGTGGTATCAATTTCTACCTGGTAGCTCGAGATGCCGCCCCACGACTCGTTTTTCGCTTTAATATGAAAATACCAAATACCGTCTGACATCGCATGGACGCTGGTTGAGGTATTGGTCGTATCGACCGTGTCATCCGGAATATTTTTGGCAATTTGGTCGAAACTATAACTATATCCAATCGCGCCCGGCACCGGCTCCCACGATAGCTGAATGTCCGGATTATTCGACCAGGTGTTGCTGCTCGGATGGGTCGGGCTGGCCACGATTGGACCAGCGGGCGGCGGGTTACTCAGCACAAACGAGGCGGTGCCAGTCGAGCTTAAGATATTTGTCCCCTGACCGTCATTCAACAGCACCTTGGAGGACGGCGCATAACGGATGGTCGCCGGGCCGGCCGCCTTGATGCGGAACGTAACGGTACTGATCACCCCGGCGCTCGTTTTGATCCCTGGGTTTGGCAGTCCACCCTGGAGATTGATCGTCCCATCGGTGTTGGAATACGTCGGGGCCGTGACCCACAAGGAGATGAACGAGGTGCTGGCGGCGGGATTGACCACTTGGAGCTTATCAGCCGGAAAGAGCACATCGGCGTTGACCGCGTTGATCGACTGTCCCCCGGTGTCGACGATAAAAGAGACGTCGACGAGGGC
>JACQBO010000077.1 GCA_016194465.1 Candidatus Kerfeldbacteria bacterium | reverse complement strand
CTACCCCGAGCCGGGCCGAGGGGAACCATCAGCCCTACCGCTACCAAGCTATCCTTCGTCTATCCCGCCATCCGGCGAGACTCCCTCGTCCTTCGACAAGCTCAGGATTCGGGAGGCTCAGGATGACAAAACTCCGTCCTTGCCTATTTCTTCAGGACAAAACCGAATGTTTGCGAAAACTGGGAGTCGGTTTTAAACGTGAGTGTGCTACCTTTGGCTTGAGCGAGACTCGCCGGTTCCACGGTAGCGAATGAATTCCCGGTCGGTGGCGTGACGGCCAGAGTCCAGGTCCGGGTAGGGGCACCGGGTTGTTTCTGCCAATCAAGAGTATATGAGGCTGACTTGATATCCGGATTTCTCGGGGTGGTATAACGGAAGGTTATCGTCTGTTGCTGGCCGAGCGGCAAGATACTCCATGCGCCAAAGACTGTTTTGCCTGATTCATGTGTCACCCGGATTCCTCGGTTGGGATCAAGGAGCTCTTGCCCTTCCGCGGCGGTCAGGGTGGCCGGAGTGGCCGTGCCCGGAGCCGGCGCGAAAAAAAATCCATCGGGTGGGACACTTTCACCGCTGATATCCGTCAGCGTCGCGTTGGCCGGCGCGTAGACGCGAATAAAATCGCGGTTGGTAAAGTTTTGCAAAGTATTATTGGGGTCACCCTGGTGATGCCGAATGATCGTCACAGTGTGCTCGATGGTAGCCGGTTGCAGGTTGATGTTCGTGGAGATGGTTTCTTGTATCACCCGGTCGGTTTTCCCCCCACCGAGGTTGCTATCGGTGACGGCCAGAAAGTCCCCCATGGGTTTCCCAATATCCCCGGCCCAGGCCAGACTACTCGCCGCCTGTTCTGTTTTCTGGTCACGGCTGTAAAACAGAAGGTTCGCTTCATCGGCCTGTTCAATGACCGACGCGGCAGCTTGAAACCCCTGTTGCCCGCCGAGGTGCGACAGCTCTCCGATCAAAGCCGGCATCATGTCCAGGAGAAATTGCTTGGGTTTATTGACCGCTTTGTCGTAATGGAACTCAACTTGATCTTCGGTGGCGGCGACGAAGTTGTCCGCCGTCACCGACACGCCATAGTTCGGCATGCCAATCGGGCCAGTGATTTTGAGCAAGGTCTCCACAATTTGTGGGGTGAGAAATATCACGCCGTCTGGCTCAAAGCCGCGCGCTTGTTCATAAAAGTTCAGCATGAATGAGGCCGAAGTCGGGACGTCGAGGAACCAGGTCGTATCCTGAAACGCCCAGGAGGAACCGACGGCCAGGATCGGTTGTGGCGGACGCATGTTTTTTGGAATTTGGTCCGACAGACTGTACGGGCCGGTGCCCGGCGCGTCCAGCACTTTGAACGTGCCGCGATCAAATTGGACCAAGAGGAAGGTGCCGGGAAAACCGCCGGTGGCCCGGAGCTCGTCATTGTTTTGAAAGACCACCAGATATTCTTTCGGGGTCGCGGCGAAAAAAATGCCCGACAGCAGCTGGACCATATCCGATAAACGCTGGTGCGAGCCGATGACCGCCGAACTTAAGCGTTGAAACATGACGAGCTCGTCACGGTAGGCCCCCGGAACATCTTGCGGACGGATCTCTTCGGCTGCGCTGGCGGCCGCCACCAGATGACCGACGCCGCTTTGGAACTGGTCCGGTTTTTGCAACAGGCTGGTCAGAACACCAATCGAACCATGCATGTACCCGCTCGATTCGACCGTGACGGCTGGCTGGCCAGCCGGCGCGTTTTTCAGCAAGTCGCTCAGCGTCGATCCCGCCGCCGCCAGCGATTGGCCGGCCCGGAGGGCGGCGGTGGCCGATCGATACGGCGCCCCGATGAGTGGCAAGCGGGGCCACCGGGCGATCCAGTGCAACCACGGCCGCTGCAAAATTTCCGCCGCGCTCGAAAACCGTTCGGAGGCGAAGGTAAAGGCTTGCCTGGCTTCTTCGTCATGAAATTGGCTGAGGGCCGTGCCGCCGGCCCGGAGCGCCTGGAATCCAGATGCCGCCGGACGCTCCACCGATTGGAGAAACTGATGGAACTGACGCACACCAAACATTGCACTCACCACGATGAGCAGCCCTAGCCAGGGGATAAAAAATTTTCCTACTTCCCGCCGCCAGCGGACCCAATCATGCTTGGCGATTGACGGTTGATGATAGCGTCGGCGCGGTCCACGAGCCAGCCATTGGCCAAGGTGGGGCCAGTGACGTTTCGGCTCTTCGTCGGCTTCTTCCCACATCCGACGCAGGTCGAGAACGTTGTGGTCAGGAATGGGACTTTTTCTTTTGGGAACGGGCATACACCTCCTGGTAGACCGTTAATGTTTGTTTGGCCATCGCGGCCCAAGAAAATCGTTGCAGGCGGTCAAAGCCGGCCGTGATCATGGCTGACCGTAGTGTATCATGAAGCGCCGTTTCGATCGAGGCGGCAATCGAGGCGGTGTCGTGGGGATCAAAATACCGGGCGGCCGGGCCGAAGACTTCGGGCAGACAACTGGCGTTCGAGGCCCAGACGGGAACCCCGGCTTGCATCGCCTCCAGCCCGGGCAAACCAAACCCTTCGGATAAGGAGGGAAAAAAGTAGGCGATGGCCTGAGTGTAGAGCGCCGACAACTCGGCGTCCGAAGCAAAACCAAAAAAAATGACGTGGTTCATTCCCTGCTCCTTGGCATAGGCCTCGAGTCGCCGCGAAAAGTAATCGCGCTTTCCGACCAGGACTACCTGGAACTCTTCTCCCTGTTGTCGGGCGATCTTTGATGCATCGAGTAGGCGTTCCAGGTTTTTGTGCGGGTACGCATTGCCCACATACAAAATATACGGACGATGGATGCCGCGGGGCCGCAGGACGTCGATCGGCACGGCCGGAGACAATGGGTCGACTGATTCATAGGTCACGGTGATTTTGGTTGGCGACTGGTGGTATCGCTCGGTCAGTTCCCGTTTGCTGTTTTCCGACACGGTAATAATGGCCGCCGACCGGGTAATCGCTTGGCGGACAATAAACTGGTAAACAATGAATTTGGCTCGGAACAAGAGCGGTCCGAGCGTACTGGCCCGTTCGGTGGGAAACTGATTGAGAATCAAATCATGAATGGTCACCACGAATGGCCGCCGGTACAGCACCGGGACATTGAAGTGGGGCACGTGGAGCAAATCCAATTTGGCCCGATTAAAAATG
>JACQBO010000079.1 GCA_016194465.1 Candidatus Kerfeldbacteria bacterium | reverse complement strand
GGTCAGAGTATATCATAAAAAAACCGCCCGGTCGTATTCAGGCGGTATCTTTTTATTGGCAAAAACCCTATTTCTTGGCCAGGTCTTCTAATTTCTCGGCAACTCTATTTTTCGTTGCTTGGTCAGGACCACGGCGCTTCGCGGCCTTTGGATGAATTTCCGCAAAGAGTTGTGAGACGGGGTCATGCAGATTTTCACCTGGCCTTGCGGATCCAATTCGGTAACCACTTCCCTCGTGGCTACAAATCAGATCCTTCCCCCGAAATAGCGCTAGCAGATATGAAACGCGCGTATCTCCGCCCAATCGGCCTGTGTAGTGTGGAGTCTGAACTAACCTCAGCTGCACTGATGCGTCAACATCTTGAAAGAGATCCGCAACGAGAATTGTCTCTTTATCTGTGTTTCGCCCAATGAACCAGGTCTTATGCTTACGAGCGACTCGCAGGAGGAGACTCAGAGAAAGCTTCGCACCCATTATGACCTCCTTGTTTGGGGCAACTTGTGGATCCGCTGACGACGGCGGTAGACTCGCCAGGCGGTGGAGATGACATGCCAACATCCAATGACGCCGAGCCAGAGTAAAGCCGGCTTGGTGCAGACCCAGACTTCGTGCCAATCCATTTGGCCTCCTTGTGAAAGTGCAGCTGTTTTGTATCAGTTTTTTACACCTAAAGCACGCTAGCGTCAAGTCCTTACTGAGAATAAGTCTAGATAACAAAACCAGCCCCATGGCTGGAGCTGGCTGTTGAAAACGCTGTTAGAAGCGTCGGGGTCCGCGTGGCGGGCCGAACGACTTGCGTTGCGGCTTGTGCTCACGACAGTAGACCGGGCGCTGTGGCGTCCCGTCTTCGTTCATTGCCGGTTGAAACGGCAATTCGGTGATCGCCGTACCACAGGTGGCACAGGTCAGCTTGAGAGCGCTGACGTCGATCATCGGACGAGGACCTTGGTTGTAATCCATGGGCTTTGTCTGTCTATCGAATGAATCGTGGGGTCGACCGAAAGCCCGTTTGGACTGCTGCCAAGGCATGAGCCGTTGGCGCCTATCTTCGTAGCTTTGTATCCCAACTCCGGCCAGTCTAGCGTATTTGATGGTTTTTGTCAACCCCGTTAGACCTGGGTTAGATATTCTAAATCCGAGCCAGCATAATCAGCGGTTGGACGTCGTTTGTGCTACAAACTCACCGGCTGCAGGTCTAACGGGGTCAATGGATACAGATAGATGGTATAATGCCTAGATGAAACCTGACGGGATACAGCTGGTAGCCGAATTATCATCATGCCGGCCCTCAACCTTGGGTCATCTAGCAACGCTGGAGCGGATAGTGACGAGGAGTTCATCATTGGCGGGGCTCAAAGTCATGAACATCACCAGCTACGTTTTCCGTCCTGGGATCACCTTGGTAGCAATTTTGAGTCAATCGCACTTAGCCTTCCATACGTACCCGGAAGCGCGGCATTTGAGCCTCGATGTCTTCACCTGCGGCGCGGATCGGGAAAAAATTGAAAGGTTCCTGCAAGAAGTCAGGCGCCGAGTTAGTGCCAAAACTGCCCGTTCTGTCTGGATCCAGCGTGGAACGTCACTCAACATTCATCGCCCATCCATTATGCATCAGGCTGCCGCTCGCGGGTATGGAACTGACTACACCATCAATAAAAGAATATTCGAAACGCAGTCAAGATTCCAGAACATTTCCATTATCGAGAATGAATTGTTTGGACGGATGCTCTTCCTAGACGGAGAGTTGCAAATTGCTTCAAGTGATCACGCCGTATATGAAAGGGCTTTGGTTGACCCGCTCTACGTCCATACGAAACCGGCTGATGTTTTGGTACTGGGAGGCGGAGACGGTGGGGTGGCCCGGGAATTATTACAGCGGGGTGTCCGATCCATCACAGTTGTCGAGATCGATCCCGACGTCGTTCAAGCGGCGAAAAAATACTTGCCAACAATCAATCACCAAGCGCTGTCTGATTATAGGGTAAGGCTTGTATATCAAGATGTCCGAAATTTCTTGACTGGCGATCAAAAAAAATTTGATGGGGTAGTATATGACTTGACCATGCACCCGGAACAATGGACGACCGAGCCGCGAGGCAAATATTTGACCAAGCTTTTTCGAAATATTTTCTTGGTTATGAAGCCCGGAGCTTCGATCGCCTTGCAATGTGGGTCGGGTCTTGACCCTACTGTGCATCGGCAAACCAAAAAAATTCTAAATCCCCTCTTTAGCCAACTTCGTTTCTACCCGGTCGATATCCCCTCGTATTGTGAACCTTGGCTTTTTGCCTCGGCCCGGAGAAAAAAGGTTGACAGGCCCTAAGCGCGAACGGTACAGTACCTGCATGTACATCGGCGTTGTGGGCTGCATGGGAGTTGGCAAGAGTACCTTAACCAAGGCTTTAGCCGACCGTTTAGGCTACCGGGCCTACTACGAACCGGTCAAGGAGAACCCGTACCTCGATGATTTCTACGCCGATATGAAGCGCTATGCCTGCATTATGCAGTTTTTCATGCTCACCCAGCGCTATAAGCAGCATATGGAAATCCAAGCCTTACGGGACAAGGATATTGGCGTGGTCCACGACCAAATTATCTTCGGGGACTATATTTATGGCACCCTGACCCATCGGATGGGTTTTATGGACGAGCGTGATTATCATAATTATTCATCACATTTTGATACCCTCCGGCCAACCTTACGCTTACCTGACGTCGTCATCCACCTCAAAACAGATTTACCGACCACGATCAAGCGGATTCAAGAGCGGGGCCGGGAGAGTGAAAAAACAATTGATCCCAACTATCTGCAAGGGCTGACTGATCTCTTTGCCACTTGGGTTGACTCGGTCCGGGACCAAACGAACGTTATTGATTTGGATTGGAACACGTTTCAGCCCGTTGAAGACGTGGTCAAAAACATCGAGCGTCAGCTCAATGTGCAACTGCCACTGCTTGACCCGGCCACAATGAGTTTAGCGCCGGCTGCGCCCGCGGCCTAAGGCCGCTTTCAAAGCATCGACGGTGGGAATGGCCGCCGGGTTCACTTTGCGCAGCACGGCTAAGTACCAACTAACGTAGCTACCAAAAACCAGACAATCTACCGCCTTGGCCGAGGTCGTCTGGCCGTGTGGTTGAAAAAAATCAACCCGTGCACCAAGCTGTTGAAACATTTTGGCGGTTAACCGCAGGCGAGTTTGCACCCGCGGTCGGTAGCCATCGTCGTCAATAAATAATGCGCTGATGTTTTTGGTTATTTTTCGGTTGCGCAAGCCTTCAAGCAAATGATGATTGAGGTCGGGCAACACATCGTATTCGGCGTATGTCTTGGCATTTTCGTGAATTTGGTTTCTCATGGTCTCCAGATTGCCAACTGACCACTCAGCCCCAACCAGCAGCGGTATTTTCTTGGACCAGCGACGGGCTAAACGTTTGGCTGGATTGACTGATTCTGGTCGCGCCAGGCCATAACGTCTCTGCGCGGCCTTGGCGCTGGCGATCAGCTGGGCTGGATCTGCCTCAAGGCTGCTCAACCAGCTTAATTGCCGCCAAACCGCCTCCAATGCCGTCCAGGCGTATCCTAAGCCCATTCGGGGCTGACCTGAAGGATTAGCCGTGGGTTGGTAGACAATCGCCGGGAGCTTCCAGGACTCAGCTAACCGAGCCAGCTGACCGCCACTCGTGATGCAGACGATTCTGGCGCCTCGTTTTTTGGCTTCATGTAAGGTGGTAATTGTTTCTTCGGTATTGCCAGAGTAGCTTGAGCAGATCACTAGGGTTTTGCGGCCGACCCAGTGAGGGAGATGGTAGCTAGCCACGATTTGAACCGGAAGAGGAATTTTTTCTGCATAGACCGAGCTCAAAATATCGGTCGCCAAGTGCGACCCGCCCATCCCGCAAATGGCCATGGCCGTGGCGCGCCGGAAGCTTGAGGGTACGATCAACGCCTGGGCTTGCGCCGCCCCATCACGAAATTGCTCAGCCAAAAGTTCCAAGGAGTGGCGAACATGGCCGCGATCAGCCGTGCGTTGAAAAATATCTTTGGTCATGGTTTTCTTTTTTTGGCTGGTCTGGAACTTGGTTGTCGATAGAGCCACCAGCCGAAGATGGCAAGCACAATCAAGCCCAGTGGCCAGATAATCAGCGGGCTCCACCCGGCCCACCACTCGACGGTCCACCAGTCAAGAGGGGTTCGGGCGAGCGGATCAGGGTGCAGCGACGGCGATCCAAACCAAAGCCGGAATTGACCCGGCTGGGCTGCGGCATTATACACCGCGATATAGTAGTCACCCGGTGTGAGGGCGATGTTGGTGCTTAATCGTCGAGTCGCATGGACCAGTGTCATCGGATCAAAAATACCTTCCTGATTGTCGGCCGGATAGATCATAGCAATCGTCCCGGGCGGAGTCGGAAATGGAAGGAGTGGGCTGGCGGTCTGACTTTCCGGTTCAAAAATAACCAGGCGCGGGCTAAAGCGCTGGTCGACTCGCCCGGGGACATCAAGGACAAATTTGATGGTCTGTTCCTGTCGGAGCGCAAAATGAAAAAAGCGCACATCGCCCGCCGTCTCCAGCGTCCCCAAAAAGTCGTTGCTGACCGCGGGATCCTTGACGGTAACCGCCGAGTTCCAAGCATTGTCTGCCGGGCCGACCGTGGCGGCCAAGACGTGGCCCGCGCTCAGCAGCATCAGCAACGCCAGCAGCTCCAGGAATTTTATTTTCATACTCATAGTGTAGCCTAGTCTCTTTTTTCCGTCTATG
>JACQBO010000082.1 GCA_016194465.1 Candidatus Kerfeldbacteria bacterium | reverse complement strand
CCAACCCCAACAGGAGGACACTGGCAATAATAATGAGAATGCTTTTTTTCATGCGCAGAGTATCACATAGATGAACAAGAAAAACAACCGCCAGTAGGTTAGAGGTACCCCTTGAGTCCGTCAAACACCCAGGCCCCATACTCACGAACCACGGTCACGAAGTTTTCCAGCCGGCCGGTGACGGTTGGGGGCGAGGCCAGCCAAAATGGCGCGATGACACATCGTACGTTACCATTGAGCTGGTGAAACAGATAGCAGGCGCGACGGGTATGATAGGGGCTGGTCACGACTAGGGCGCTCTGCCAACCGTGCTGGGCCATGATCGCCAAGGAAAACTTGGCATTTTCGTAGGTGTCCCGTGATCGCGTTTCCGTCACGATCGTGCCTGGGTCAGCCCCTTGCGCTTCCGCATAGTGCAACATTTGTTCGGACTCAACCAGCTTCGTTTGTGTGTCTAAACCTCCAGACAGAATCATCATCGGAGCCGAGCCACTTTGGATCAGCTGGATACCCCGAAGCACCCGGTCCCGGGCTTGGCCAGGTAAATGGTCGCCATTTTTTTTGGTTCCCGAGCCTAGGACGATGATCACATCGGCTGGTTGAATTGATTCATGGATGGTCAGCGGCGCCATCAAAACTTTGGTGACACCATCACCCGTGGCGACCATGACAAAGACGGCCACCAGACCGGCGAACAACCAGGGCCACCTCTTCCTCGGTTTTAGGGGCGGAGGAGGCTCAGGCGCTTGATATCCTGCGCGAACTGGTTGTCCCATGGGGTCTCAATAATGACGTTGATTGTTTTGAGTTTCGGTTGGGCCATCAGGGCACGGAACCCGGGCAGGCCAATCTGGCCCTGGCCAATATGCTCATGCCGGTCTTTGTGTTCGCCGAGAGCGGCTTTGGAATCATTGGCATGAATGAGTTTGAGCCGGGACCAGCCGACGGTGCGATCAAAAGCTTTGAAAGTGGCGTTGACGATAGCCGGTGTTCGTAGATCATACCCGGCGGCGAAGAGATGACAGGTATCGAGACAAATATTGACTTTGTTTCGCAATTCTTTCTTCGACTCGATGGACTTGATGAGAGCATCGAGCTCTTCAAAGGTGCCCCCAACCTGGTCGCCAGCTCCGGCCGACCCTTCCAGGAGTAATTGACAGGATCCTTTGTATCCATCAAGAATGCGCTGGATCGCCCGCCAGGTTTTGTGGAAGCCGAGTTTTGGCCCGGCATCTTTGGTCGAGCCGAGGTGGGTAACGACATAGGAAGCGCCGAGCACCGTACCTCGTTCCAATTCATCGCGGATAATGCCGATCGAACCGTAGCGAATGCGGGGTGTGGTTGAGGCGAAATTGATATAGTAGGGCGCGTGGATGACGCAGTCGGATTGCCCCTCGCTTTTCATCCCCGCCTTAAATTGCCGGACAATATCAGTCGTCAGTTTCGGGGCCGGACCACCTTGTGGCGAACGCGAAAAAATCTGGAAAACTTCACAGCCGATTTTGCTGGCGTTGGCTGGGGCGTTGAAGACTCCACCGGCGGCTGAGACATGGGCGCCTATTTTCATGATCACATTGTATCATGACTCCGGTAAACGAAAAACCCGCGCTACTCCTCAAGTAACGCGGGCTCTGGAAGAGAACGAGGTAGTCATCGCCGCCAAAAGTGACTAGTGAGAAGCCCTAGGAAGAGTATCAACCCAAGCCACGCCAACTTGGTCAGAAACCAATCAATCCGATCAAGTAAATCGGGGGCGGACCGAGCTGTCTCTTTGGATTGATTCAGCAGCTCATCAAGTGCGCTATCAGCCGTCAGAGCCACAGCCCAGCGATTCAAAAGTCGCCAGAGCCACAGTAACCCAACCACCAGCGCCCCAGTGATGACGATGACCGATGCGCCTTGTTGTACTGCTTGGGACATCGGTACGCTCCAGAACCGAGCATACTCGAGTATCACGAAGACGGTGGCCAGCAATATCGGGGTGCAAAGGATGGCGAGATCTGACCGTGATTTTCGTCTCCCTTGGGTTACGAGCACCCAGAGGCTCGCCAGCCCCATCAGCACGAACAGTGACGCCACTCCGTCAAGAGACAACTGTTTCAAGAAGGTAACTCTGTCCACTTTCACCTCCAAATGTTAATGCTGCTTTCATGGAACTCCAGGGTTGGCGGGGAAAAAGTTTATGCGAAACAATGAACCCGAAGATGATCAGCAAGCGTTACCATTCGTCTTCTTTATAGGTAATACGGAACATGACCCCACCAACAACCATCAAGACCAGGAAAATGAGCCCCATGCCCAGATCTGCGCCAATATCCTTGCCTGGCGCCTTCACAAAGAGGTCCCCGAACCCCAAAAGTTCGCCGAGAAAACCCTCGGCAAAGAATCCGGCCCCTATGCCCAGACTTAATTGCCGGGAACAACGTTCGGCCAACAATAACGCCCCCAATCCCAGTAGAAGTATAATACCCATGCAATCAGCCAGTATTTGCTCCCAGATAGGAAGTGTTAAAAAGTGTTCCATCCGTTACCTCCAAATTGTTAAGGTTCGTTTCCTTATGTCTATGTTTCCGACTCAAAGAACACTACAATATAAGGCACTTTTTGTACTTTGTCAATATATACTGTTGACTTTTCCGACAACATATGGTAGCATTTGGAAATGGCGCAACCGAAGAATTTGTTAGCCGTTTTGGAAGAAATTGGACTGAAAGAGCATGAAGCCGCTTTATACTTGACCGCCAACGTACTTGGTCGGTCGACAGTCCTGTCACTATCTCGGGCAGCGAAAATTAAGCGTGGCACGGTCTACGAGACGCTCCCCCGCTTGATCGAACGCGGCCTCCTGCGGGAGATCATGATCGACGAGAAGCGTTTTTTCGTGGCGGAAGACCCGCGTTTTGTGGCCTCAAACTTTCATCAGCGCGTTAAAAACTTAGAGCAGGCCTTACCGCAATTCCTGGCCCTGCAAAACGCCAACACAAAAAAACCAAAAGTGACGTATTTCGAAGGAGAATCGGAAGTTTGGAAAATATATGAAGACACACTGGCAACCGGGTTACCAATTCTTTCATATACGTCGGTCACCGGAGTCTATGAGCACCTTGATCCTCGCCGAATCGATGACTACTTTACTCGACGGACAGAAAAAAAAATTCCGATTCGTGTTCTAGCCGTTGACTCACCCGAGAGTCGTAAATGGGCGGCTCAAGCACAGAAGTACCTGCGCGATATGCGAATCGTTCCAGCCGGGCAGTATGCATTTTCGGCCGACGTGGAAATCTATGGCGATAAAGTCGCTATCATTTCCTATATTGACGGGCTTTTCGGCATTATTTTAGAAAGTCCACAAATCAGCCAGTTGCAGCGCTGGGCCTTCGAGTTAATGTGGCAGGCCGCGGAAAAGGTCAGATCTATTAGCTAGGGGTCTGCTTCCTGCTTATCGTTAACTACATCGCAACCTTGGTTTTCAATAGTTCAATCACCTTCCGGTTCGTCAACATGGTCCGGACGTAGTCGCGGTAGTCCTCTGAGTCGATCCGCTCTTTGATGCTTGGATCCTGTTCATACATTTTCAGCGTTTGCTGCACTTCTTGGTCGATGGCCGCGTCATCAACCATGATCTTTTCCTGTTCACCAATCGCCCGGATCAGAAGCGCGGCTTTGATCCGCCGTTCGGCTTGGGGTCGGAATTCTTTTTTTAGTTCTTCGGCCGTTTTCTTGATCCCCTGCAAGTAATCGGCGAATTTCAAGCCGCCCTGTCGCTCCACTTCCTCTTCCAATTCATGGAGCATTTTTGCCAGCTCAGACTCCATCAAGATTTCCGGAATGTCGCCGAACGACGAGGAGTGAATGAGTTCGTCGATCAGGTCATTTTCCAGTTTTCGATCGACTTCGTGGTCAGCTTCGGCTTGCAAGTTCTTGGTCAGCTCCGCCCGGAGTTCGGTCAAGGTGCTGAATTTCCCCGCTCGCTTGGCAAACGCATCGTCAAGCTCAGGCTTTTTCACTTCAAATACGGACTTCATGGTCACGTTGAACGTGCCTTTTTTACCGGCCACCTCTTTCCCGTGGTAGTCGGCCGGGAATTGCAGATCGAATATTTTTTTGTCCTCCTTTTTCAAACCGACTAAGTTTTCTTCGAAGCCGGGAAT
>JACQBO010000081.1 GCA_016194465.1 Candidatus Kerfeldbacteria bacterium | reverse complement strand
TTGGAGGAGAATGTGCCAGTTGGTCGCGCCGATGGCTTTGCGCAAGCCGATTTCCCGCGTCCGCTCGGTCACCGAGACGAGCATGATATTCATGATGCCGATGCCGCCAACGATCAACGAGATCGAGGCCAGGCCGACAATCGCCTTGGTAATCACGCCGAGAATATTGTCTACGACTTTCAATAAATCATCCTGGGTGAAGACGGTAAAGTCCTCGGTCCCGCCGTGGAGCTCCAGCATTGTGGCCTTGACGATACCAGCTTCATGCTTGACGTCCACGCCATCCTTCACTTTCAGCGCGAAACGGAAAATTTGGGTGTTGGCATTCGCTGCTTTAGCTGAAGCATAGGGGAGGAAAATGGCGTTACTAAAGGTGTTGCTCGTGCCGAAGGCGGAGTTGGAGGGCGGGGTTTCGCGAACGCCGATAATACTGAACGCAGTTTTTCCGTACCGGATTTTTTTTCCTAGGACATCTTGGTTCGTTACACCGGGAAACAAAGCTGCCTTCGGATCATTGCCAATGACCGCTACGTCACTTTTGGCCCTATTGTCTGCATCGCTAAAGTACCGGCCGGCCACAAGCTTGCCCGTGTTCGACATGATATTAAAGTAGCTTGGTTCGACGGCAATGGTCAGCGCCGTTGGTGCGGTATGGGTGTCGACGGTTGGCAAGCCACCGTAGAGCGAGACAATCGAGCTTTCGGTAATATCTGGCAACTTGCGCAGGGCGGCAATATCGCCCTCGGTCAGGGTTGAGGCGCCGAGCGAGGCCGAAGGGTTAAATCCCCCGGAACCGCTGGTGACTTTGCCGGGAAGTAAGAACAGCAGGTTGGACCCAAGCTGGGTTACTTCGCTGGAAACTTCCTGCTTCACTCCTTGGCCGAGACCGATCAGGGCAATGATCTGCGACACGCCGATGATTATTCCGAGCATGGTCAAAATCGACCGAGTTTTTTTGGTCCAAATCGCAAGTAACGCATCACGAATTGCACGCACGAACATCATACGAGTCTCCCATCTTTCATGTGAATGATCCGGCGGGCGCGTTTAGCCAGGTCTTCATTGTGCGTCACCAGGAGCAAGGTCGTTCCTTTGTGGTTTAGCCGCTCGAGAATGGATATGATTTCTTCGCCCGATTTTGAATCCAAGTTGCCGGTTGGTTCGTCGGCTAGCACGACGCGTGGGTCATTCATCAAGGCCCGAGCAATCGCCACCCGCTGTTTCTCTCCCCCGGACAGTTGGGTCGGACGATGACGCAAGCGGTGGCTGAGACCAACTTCATCGAGCAGCTGCTTGGCTCGTGAGGTCGGGTGTCCGGTCACCTGGACGTAGGCCGAGGGCAAGAGGACATTTTGTAAGACGTTGAGGTTCGGCAGGAGATTGAACGATTGAAAAATAAAACCGATGACGGTGCCGCGCATTTTGGCCAGGGCCCGGTCACCCATTTTGAGCGACACCGGCCGGCCGTCAAGTTCGTATGCTCCGGTGGAGGGGCGGTCGAGCAGGCCAATCACGTTCATCAGGGTTGACTTGCCGGAGCCAGACGGACCCATAACCGCCATGAATTCGCCCGGTTCAATCATCAAGTCCACGTCAACCAGGGCCCGAACATCAACCCCTTCGAGGGTAAAGGTCTTGGATATTTTGTTGAGGGAGATGAGGGACATAATGTTAACGAGGGAATTACTCTATCACGTTTTTGGTCCGTCTGATAGACCTGGCTGTTTGGTTTGCCTCAGCGTCCAGAGACCTACCATCGTCGTCACCACTAACCCCGCTATGGTCAGCCAGAGTCCGATGGAGAAAGCGCGCGGTTTGTATCGCCAGACTACCACATGTCCACCGGCCGGAACCGTCACGGCCCGCAGTGCATAGTCAGCCGGAATAACCTTTCCCTTTCGTCCATCAACAAAAACTTGCCAGTCGGGCGTGTACGCATCGCTTACCATCAGCCATCCTGATTGTGGTGCATCGACATGGACCGATAAGGTATTGGCTGAGCGGTTGAGAATTTGAGCGGGGATCACGTTCGGTTCACCTGCAGCGACGATTGATTTCCCAGTTTCCAAAACTGGAGCTTGGGTGTTCCAGGTTGGTGACGTCACCAGCCAGAACCCTTCCGTTGCCGTCGTGACTTGGGTCACCGACGTGACAAAGTAGGCCCGGGGCAGGGCATGCGGGTTGGACAAGACGTGCAGGCCTTGTGTGTCGCCAATATCAATCCAGCCTCGGTCGAGAAACTCTTGCGCATGCTTGGTGACATCAGCATCAGTCATTAGCACCGCGCGAACAGAAAGAATGTCGAGGATTGGGGAGTAGCCAGAAATATTCATCACATATGATCCCGACTTTTTCAAAACCCCCTGAGTTAATGTATCGAACCGAGCTAGCCGGACAACTTCGTACCCCCGAATATCATCGAGGCCGGTCACCAGGGCGCTATTTGGACGGAGTGGGGCATGTGAGCCAGCGCTGAGAAACCCGACCACTCGTCCATCATGGCCAATCGCCTGTCGGACGGCGTTCGTTATATCATTGGCTGGAAACAGGGTGTCGGCGCTAACAGAGGGGTTATAGGTTCGGAGCGTGGCAACGGGCACCAGCACGACCGCCAGGGCAATCAAGCCGACCCGAAGCCAATTCTTCTTGATTAGGTGCCCAGCCACGAGAGCCAAACCAGACAAAATGACCAAGGCTACTTCTGTTTTCGGAATTGGCTTCGGGCCATCGGCCAGCATCACCAGGCCATAGAGACTGACGATCATGATCGTCACGATCACCACCAGCCTCCGCACCCGTGATTCATGACGGCTGATGAGCGCCTGCATACCATACGCCGCAAGTACGACCAACGCCCAAGCAACAAGGAGTCGGAGACGCTCCGTATCCGTGCGGTTGATGACTGGCAAATAATTGACCAGTTCAAACACTGGAGCATGAACAATAATCCCAAAGCACACCACACTAAAACCAGCCATCCACCGGACTAGGCGTTCCCGCCAGGATGTTATCAACCCTACCAATGCTAGAATCAGTCCAATCACACCGACCGAGCTCGCCAGCTCGTTGTAATTATTATTTGGGTCGCCAGCCACAAAGCGGTAGTTATTACTGGTTGGACTCCCATGAATCGTTGGTGCGAGAAATGGCAACGCCTTCTCAATGTTGGTTCGGATTTCATGGCGTGATGTCCAGCCAATCCACTTTCCGTCTTTAAGCGCGGTCATGAATGAAGTCGTGGCATAGCCGCGGCGACCTAATTCAAATTGATTACTTTGTCGGACAAAGCTCCAAGTGGGTAACAATTGAATAGCGGCCACCATGGCACCGAGCATCAGTCCCAGTAGAAAGCGAGTGACGACCGACCAAGAAAGCTTCTGACCAAAAAAAACAAAGGTGCACGATGCCAGGACAAGAAATAATGAGATTTGAATATTACCGCTGAGGAATTGTCCGGCCGTAGCAACCGCTAGGAAAAATACTCCCGAACGTGCATTGTTCCGTAATCCGTCAATCGCATAGAACATCAGCGGCGCCCAGGCCAGCGCCGCAAACAACGGATAGGAGAGCCAGGCAAGAGTCGGCACGGCGACCATGGCGGTGACTCCAGCGAGAATCGAGGCGGTTGGCGACAGATGTCGGCGGCGCAAGAACAGCCACGTGCCTAAGCCAAATAACGATAAGCGCACGATCTCCATCGGTAAAAATGACTGGGCGGCGTTCCAGCCCACTGCCAACGTCAGCCACCGGATCGGGTCAAAGATTGCGCTTTGATCGTTCGCCAAAAAAGGTGTCCCGGCGAGCTGACGCGGGTTCCAGAGCGGCAGTTCGCCATGCCGAACGCGGTCGAAAAGAAACTGCTGCCAGGGGTAGAACTGGAAGACAACGTCAGACAGGAGCGCATTCTGCGGCCTGACGGTCGAGGACCAGACTGGATCAACCAGGCCAATGATATCACCCGGAATTAAAACCTGACCGCGCATGATCGGTTGCCAGAAAAAACCAATGGCAAAAAGGGGGATGAGTAGCCAACCAAAACTTTTCCAGAGTCTTCCCCGATTATCAGCGCCTATCATTTCTATACTGTAGCACACTCAAACGGCCCCTCCTCGCAGAAGGAGGGGCCGCCCGGTCGAATGACCGGGCGGGGGTGGATGGCGTCCGCAGGACTCGTGCCGGGAGTAGGGGTCGCTAGGGGCCTAGAGGGCGGGCATCGAAACTCCGAGCCCTCTGGCCCCTAACAAAAAACTATTTTGATATTTTGGAATCCGAATCTTGATTCGACTCGGGCTCGGTTGACGGGGTTTCAGCTTTAGGTTCCTCTCCGAGAGAAATTCCCGCTAAAGCCGGGTCCGAGACGCGTTCGCCGTCAGCGGTTTTCGGCGCGGCATCTTCTTCCAGCGCTTTCATCGAGAGGCCGAGGCGGTGAGATTCTGGTTCAATCGAAATAATTTTGAACTCTTTCGTTTCGCCT
>JACQBO010000076.1 GCA_016194465.1 Candidatus Kerfeldbacteria bacterium | reverse complement strand
ACTTCGTTCGGAGCTTCGGTCCTGGATTAACCACGACACAAATCAATCGGTACATTCGGGAGCAATCCGCGGAGTCCTAAAAATACCGAGCATTCAGACCACCACCCTTGGGGTGGTGGTGCACCTTCGCGCTTGACAAAAACCGAATAGCGTGGTATACATCATGGTCTCACGTTTTGTGAGCGCTTGAACATTGTAAATATAGAGGCACGTTTTTTCGGCCGAAGATCCATTTCACCGCAGACAAAGGAGGATACGGTGATCACCTTACAGCGGACAGTGGTCGGCAAGCCGATCAACGTCGAAACGCACGACCAGCCGCACCTCGACGAGATCGCCGCGATGTGGCTAGTGGAGCGGTTTGCTTCCCAGGCCTGGCTCAACCAGCACTGCCCGGAAGGCACGCTTCGCCTCGGTGTCGGTCGTGGCGAGTTCGATGAACACGCCGACGCCGGCAAACCAGCGAAGGCGGACGAGTGCTGCCTCACCCTGGTGGCCAAAAGCCTCGGGGTGCAGGACAACCCGGCGCTCATCCAGCTCATCAAGTTTGTCTACAACGTTGACGCCAAGGGCGGAGGTCATCCCTTTGACCTCTACAACATGGTGAAGATGTTGAACCTGCAGTTTCCCACCGAACCCGAACGGGTCATCGAGTGGGCCGTCCAAGCTCTCGAGGCGAAGTACGCCGAACAGTCGGAGTTCGCAGCCTCGGTGGCTCAAATCAAGCGAGCGTCACTCGATGAAATCAGCCTCCACGGCGTGACCAACGGACCGGTGGCCAAGATCATGACCATCGAAAGCGACCGCCGGATGATCCTGGCGGCCGCGATCGCTGATCGCGAATGCCGTCTGGACGTGATCATCCAGAAGCGCTCGGACAATCGCGTCATGATCATGACCAGCCGCAACAGCGGCTACGCCCTGGGCGAAGTCGTCTGGCGGCTGCGAGTCAAGGAAAAAGACCCGTTCGCGCAGGAGTCGGCGATTCCCTGGGAACAGCGCCGCGACCTGAGTTGTGAGGGCTTCGGCCCGAACGACGAACGGTGGTTCTACGCCAAGCGCGG
The DNA here is from genome assembly GCA_016194465.1 of Candidatus Kerfeldbacteria bacterium. Classification (GTDB taxonomy): domain Bacteria; phylum Patescibacteriota; class Patescibacteriia; order SBBC01; family CAIJZX01; genus JACQBO01. The sequence continues at coordinate 10,515 of JACQBO010000076.1, read as the reverse complement.
GGAAATGATCCTGAACGGATCCCATACTGCGCCGAACGTGCCGCCGACCGGGCTGACCCTGAAGGAAATTCAGGGCTGTGTCCGGCGGGGCCTCCTGCCGCAGCTCCGCCAGCGAGCTCAGAAGCAGACGACGAACATCACCCCGATTGCCGAGGCCAAGAAGTCGTCCTAGGCGCTCGGAATGTCCTTTCTCCAACCCTGACCCTGGTACCATCATCGTGGTATCAGGGTCTTTTTTATGTTCATGTACTACTTCTTGCCCCCGTTAGAGATGGATTGATTATTGGTGGCATGATAAAAGGGTATCCCTGCCACAAAATGCCATTATTCGATAGTTGCTGACTGCCCCATCTCTAACGGGGTTGACCCGTCTTGACATCGGGTGTATACTGGCACAAGCTTTTTGCCCGCGCACCAGTCCCGCCGGATAGCGGGACGGATGCGGGATTCCGCCCGCCCGGTAATACTGTGGGAGCCATCGGCTTCCTAGGCGGGCTCCACTCTGATTTTTCCTCCATGCCAAACGGCAAAGCCAAGAAACAGCCACTTAATCACGAATCCGCGGCCAACCTGATTCGTGTGCGCGGGGCTCGGGTGCACAACTTACAGAACATTGATGTCGATATTCCCCGCGATAAGCTCGTCGTTTTGACCGGTTTATCGGGCTCGGGGAAATCATCCCTGGCGTTTGATACGATTTACGCCGAAGGCCAACGTCGCTATGTCGAATCCCTGTCGGCCTACGCCCGGCAATTTTTAGGCTTGATGGATAAACCTGATGTTGACCAGATCGACGGCCTGTCACCAGCCATTTCCATCGACCAAAAGACCACGTCACACAATCCTCGCTCAACAGTCGGAACGGTGACGGAAATTTACGACTACCTCCGACTCCTCTATGCCCGGGTCGGGATCCCGCACTGTCCGCAATGTGGACGCGTTGTGACCAAACAGACGGTGGAGCAGATCGTCAACCAGATCAGTCAGTGGCCGAAAGAAGCACGCATCGGATTGCTAGCACCGGTGGTCCGCGATCAAAAAGGAGAGCACAAACACGTGCTAGCCGATATTCGTAAAGCCGGATTTGTCCGCGTTCGTTTTGATGGGAAGATCTACTCGCTTGATGAAGCCGAAGATTTGAACGTCGACAAGCAAAAGAAGCACAACGTGGAAATTGTTGTCGACCGACTGACGATCGGGGTCGATGATCAGGAAAAAGGGGCCGAGGATAAACCACGATTGTATGATTCGGTTGAATCAGCGCTCGATCTTGGCGACGGTTTGCTGATTGTGGAAAAAGAAGGGAGCAAAGACGTGCTCTTTAGCGAACACTTTGCTTGCCCTTACGACGGCCTGAGTCTGCCCCCGATCGAACCACGCAGTTTTTCTTTTAACAATCCCCATGGCGCTTGCCCGGACTGTACTGGCTTGGGCACGAAGTTGGAGATTGATCCGGACCTCGTCATACCGAACAAACGTTTGACCCTGGCCGAAGGGGCAATCCGACCATGGTCACGAACGAGCTCAAATCAAACCTGGTACAACCGGGTGCTGGGGGCCGTGGCCAAGGAGAACGGTTTTTCTTTGAACGTGGCGGTCGAAGACCTACCGAAAAAAGCGATTGATGTGGTTTTATTTGGTACCGGTGAAACCATGTATGACGTCAACAATGTCACCGGCGCCGCCATGCACCAGCCGATACATGGCACCGGCAAGGTCAAAGAATACTACACCGGGTACGAGGGAGTCGTGCCCAACCTGATGCGGCGCTATAAGGAAACCGATTCCGACTATATGCGGGCAGAAATTGAACGCTATATGCGTGTATTCCCCTGCCCAACATGTGAAGGCAAACGCCTGCGCCCGGAAGTGCTGGGGGTGACGGTCGCCGACCAGAACATCGCCCAAGTAGCGGCCATGAATATTGCCCAGGCCCGCGACTTTTTTGAAAGTTTGGCCGGAAGGCAACCCAATAGCAAGGTCAAACCACTAACGGAACGGGAGATGAAGATTGGCCACCAGATTTTGAAGGAAATCACGTCCCGCCTTCTGTTTCTGCACAATGTCGGTCTGGACTACCTGACGCTTGATCGGACCGCTTCGTCGTTGGCTGGTGGTGAAGCCCAGCGGATCCGCCTCGCCACGCAAATTGGCTCATCGTTGGTTGGCGTCATCTACATTCTTGATGAGCCTTCGATCGGTCTCCACCAACGCGACAATGACAAACTGATCGATACCTTGATCCGACTCCGTGATCTGGGGAACACCGTTCTGGTCGTCGAGCATGACGAGCAGACGATGCTGGCCGCCGATCAGCTGATTGATATTGGGCCGGGCGCCGGTGAGCATGGCGGCCGGATCGTCTCCCAAGGGACGCCACAGGAAGTGATGGCTGATCCCCAATCGTTGACCGGTCAATATCTCTCTGGCCGCCTCAGCATTCCCGCCCCGACGAACTACCGCCCAGGGAACAAAAAGAGTTTACGCATTATCGGCGCCGAAGAGTTTAACTTGCAAAAAATCGATGTCGAGATCCCCTTGGGGAAATTCGTGGCGATCGCCGGTGTCTCCGGGTCGGGGAAATCGACCCTGATGACTGAAATTCTGGCGCGGGCCCTGAAATTGCATTTTTACAACGCGAAGGATCTGCCCGGTAAACATAAGACCATCACCGGCTTGGAACACTTAGATAAAGTCGTCGACATCGACCAAAGCCCAATCGGCCGCACCCCGCGCTCCAACCCAGCCACCTACACTGGTGTGTTCACCTACATCCGCGATCTTTTTACCCAAGTACCAGAAGCGAAAATTCGGGGCTATGGTCCGGGTCGGTTCTCCTTTAACGTCAAAGGCGGTCGCTGTGAAGTCTGTGAGGGTGATGGCGTGGTCAAGATTGAAATGCAGTTTTTACCGGATGTCTATGTCGAGTGCGAAGAGTGCAAAGGTCAACGGTACAACCAGCCAGCCCTAGAGATTCACTACAAAGGGAAGAACATTGCGGAAATTTTGAACATGACGGTGGAAGAGGCGATGGAGTTTTTCACCCACATTCCGGCCATTCATCAAAAACTCAAAACCTTGACGGACGTTGGTTTGGGCTACATACACCTTGGCCAATCGGCCACGACGCTCTCCGGCGGCGAAGCGCAACGGGTCAAATTGGCCACGGAACTTTCGCGGCGGGCGACCGGTCGGACGCTCTATATTCTTGATGAACCAACGACCGGGCTACACGTCGATGACGTCAAACGCTTGCTCCACGTGGTGAACCAATTGGTAGATAAAGGAAACACGGTCTTAGTGATTGAGCATAACCTCGACGTCATCAAATCGGCGGATTGGATTATTGATCTCGGCCCGGACGGGGGCACCGATGGTGGCCAGGTGGTGGCGGTGGGTACACCGCGTGACGTGGCCAAGGTGAAAAAAAGCTATACTGGTCAATACCTCGACCGCATTTTTTTGAAAGAAAAAGCCGGTCGCATGACTGCGAGCCGGCCGAAACAAAGAACCAAGTCGAGCTAACCCGAGGTTAGCGACACCCACACGGGGCGCCTCTCAGATGCCGACCTTCATCGGGCTTTTTTGTCTTCGGGGGCGAGGTCTTGGACGCCCGCCGGTGCTCCTCCTGGATCCGTTCGTAGATTTCCTCCCGATGGACAATGATTTCGGGAGGAGCCTCGATCCCGAGCTTGATCTGGTTACCGCGGATCTCCAGAACCGTGATCTTGACGTTATCTCCGATGCGAATATTCTCGCCCAGCTTGCGAGTTAGAACCAGCATGGCTCACTCCTTCTACCCCTTGGGGGGCTTGGTTTCAAAGGTGCAATCGTCTAAGATGGAAAGCAGCCACTTCGGGGGAGAATCGCCCCAACGCTAGCATGCCACCCCAGCCATGTCAACTCTCAACCCTATTCAACGCGCCTGTCTTCGGACCATAGCTTACTATGATATTTTTGATTATCCGCTGACTCAGGACGAGATTGTCCGCTGGTGTTACCCAGAGGAAGCAGCTGAAGTTCAAGCAGAAGATGTAGACCAAGCGATCGCCGCGTTACTGGCGATGAAAAAAATCGAACAGAAAGGCGCATGGTACTTTCTGCCAGGCAGATCAGCCATCGTGGCCACTCGGGCGTTACGGACCGTGAGCAACGCCCCAAAATGGCGGCGGGCCGAAACGGCTGCCCGCTGGATCGAGATGGTACCGCATGTGAAATTTGTGGGAGTAGTCAACACCCTAGCGACGGATAATGCGCGACCGGAAAGTGATATTGATTTTTTTATCATTACCTCACCCGAACACTTGTGGTCGGCCCGAGCGATGGTCACCGGCCTGGTCTCCTTGCTTGGCTATCGCCGCCATGGCAAAAAAATTACCAATCGTATCTGTTTGAGTTTCTATGTGACGGAACGAGCGATGGATTTTTCCACGCTGCGACTATCCGATGACGATCACTACCTTCACTTCTGGCTGACTCAGATCGTGCCGCTCCTCGATGAACAAACATTTGAAAAGTTTCGGGCGGCTAACGCTTGGATCAAGGACAAGATTCCTCATGGATGGTCGGATGATTGGCGGGAACGACTCATTCCTTCAGACCCAGGCCGACGGGCCATCCGGCGTTTTTTTGAACTGTTCTTTGCCACCCCGGTTGGGGGGATGGTGGAGCTCCAACTCCGGCAGCAACAGCTGAATAAAATGGAAAAGAATGAGGCGAGTAAAGCGAAACTTGGCACAACGGAGGTCGTGATCAACGATGATATGTTAAAGTTTCACGAAGCAGACCGACGGGCGCAGTATAATGAGCTCTTCGAAGAGAGATTGGAGGCATTGGGCCTGTGAACCAGGACGCGCGCCGTTCATCAGGGACTTTTATCGCGGTGCTTGTAGCCGTGGTAGTCCTGGCTAGCTTTTTGCTGTTTTGGCGCCTCGGTAGCCGGCCGCTCACGAACTGGGACGAGGGGATTTACGCCGAACTCACCCGGGAAATCAGTCATAGCCATGATTGGTGGACGATGACCTACCATGAAAAATATTTTGCCGAGAAACCACCGCTGGTATTTTGGCTGATGGCGGCGGGGTACAAGCTCTTCGGGCAGACCGAATTCACGATGCGCATGTGGTCAGCGGCGGCTGGTGTTGTGCTCGCGGGATTGATCACTTGGTGGAGCTGGTTAGCGCATCGCCGGTCACTCCTGGTCCTGCTATCCGGCATTTTGTTTGTCACCGGCCGGTTCATGTTTTTCCATTCATACCGGACAGGAGATACTGACGCGATGCTTGTTTTGTTCACGACGCTGGCGCTGTTTAGCTATTGGCGAACACGTGTGAACCAGCGCTGGTGGCTGCTCTTCGGTTTGTTTACAGGCCTGGCCGTTATGACCAAGTCGATCGTCGGGTTCTTACCACCGGTGATCGCTGTTCTTGATCTAGCTGTTTCCCGAAAGTGGAAATCACTATCGTGGATAAAGGTTGGTTGGGCCTTGTTGATTGGGCTAATCGTTATCCTGCCGTGGCATATCGTAGAAATCATTCGTTATGGTCACGCATTTTGGCAACAATATGTGACGGTGAACTTAGTTGAACGCAGCCAAGACATTGTGGCGGGAAAAAATTTCCCCTGGCATTGGTATATCACGACCGTTATTCGTCAGCACTATTTTCCATACGCGTTGTTTTTACCATTGGCGCTGTATCTTGGCATCAAACGGGCCTGGCGCGACCCGCTGGGGATAGACCGTTTGCTGGTGATTTGGTTTTTTACCGTGCTCATTATTTTCTCTTCGGCAAAGACGAAGTTTGATCAGTACATCCAGCCGCTCTATCCAGCGGCGGCGATGCTCCTCGCCATGACCTTCATGGATATTTTGAAAAATAATATTTCCAAACTCGATCGAGCCTTGTTTTTGCTCTCGATTGGTGGCCTCATCTTTAGTCTACCGCCACGCCTCATCCATCAAGGGATATTGTGGCGCCTAACGCCGTATGCCTGGCTACCGGAAAGCTGGGCAACAACGATGAGCGGTAAACTTCTGGTGTCAGTGATTGTTCTGGCGGTGGTTATGGGTGGTGGTTACGTGATTAGCCGAATGGTGCGTTGGAACTTCACCCAGATTATTGTAGCCGGGTTGGTGCCATATTTAATTTTGAGCACCCTTGCATGGCAGTACTCTTACATCAAACACCTACCGACCAAGAATGTTTTTAAGGATGCTGGAGCGTACCTTGAGAAGATTCATCCGGCAGCGCTTGATGTCATTGGCATTCCGCATTTGCATGAGCCAGCCGGATACTACTACTTAAAGAACGTGCCCGGACTTGAAGTTCGGGAACTGCCTGCCGGTTCTCCTCCCGACACAAACTTTGTTTTGACGACAAAGAAATTGCTGGCGCAAGAAGCTCCCACTCCTGGTTCAACTGTGTGGGCAGAGGGGGAGTTGGTGTTGCTCAAGACGGGGTTATAACCACCCCCAGCCCCTTCCCGGAACAAGTCCGGGACAGGCTCTTAGGCAAGGAGGGGAAGGTTGTTTTACCCCTCCCCTTGCGTCAAGGGGAGGTTGGGAGGGGTTGACAAAACTAGCAATATACGCTATCATCTGGCGTTAGTTCTTTTCGCGTTATCGTTAATCGGTAGCAACCAAGAGATTATGACCGTAGTTTCTTGGTTGCCACAGAGTGGCAAACCTTTTCCCAATAGTGGGAAAAGTTCCCAAGGAGGCGACGATGCCAAACGGGAGTGGGCAGTCCGACCAAACCCTGGTCGAGACGGTCGTGGGGATGATGTGCAACAGCATCTCCACCCGCCACCAGGCCGCGGACCTGCTTCACCAGGTCGCCGAGGTTGGCAGCGCAGGCTGCTTCCCCTCTGGCGTGACCTGTGAGCAGCTCGGTCGGGCGCTCCACCGTATCGCTATGAACTCGCCGGAAGGTGATCCGCTTCTCGGGATCATCACCGGATGGCGAGCGGCGGAGCAGGATTTCCGTCGCCGCTGCGGCGATCCGACCGCCTGACCCCGGCTTGTGGACCCCCGCCAAATCTTAAAGAGGGGTCCAGCCGATCACCAACGTGGTCGGCTTTTTCTTTTCTTGACCCCGTTAGAGGTGGACCGAATGTTGCGCTTCGCAAAGCAGTATTTGCAGCAGAAAAATGGCATTGCCGGGCAGTTTCGGGTGGCCCCCACCTCTAACGGGGTTGACACGTTAGCACTCTCTCGTGTAGACTGCTAATGCGTAATTTTTGGGGGATTTCCCCGCCATTTATCACTTAAGATTCAGGTCTCATGGTCCAACTGAAACCCCTGGGCGCCAAAGCGCTCATCAAACCGGTCAAAGAGGAAAAAATGACCAAATCCGGGATTGTCTTGCCGGACACGGTCGAAAAAGAAGAACTGGAACAAGGCGAAGTGATCGCGGTCGGCGAGGGAAAGCGTGACCACGGCCAGCTCGTCCCCATGACGGTCAAAGTCGGTGACCGCGTGATTTTAAAGAAGTACGGACCGGACAAGGTCAAAATCGACGGCCAGGATTTTTTGGTGGCTGACGAGGACGACATTGTCGGCATTATTCAGTCATAAGGAGAACACAGTATGGCAAAGCAAATTCTTTTTGATGAACAAGCACGGATGAAGATGAAGGCTGGCGTTGATAAGCTGGCCAACGCCGTCAAAGTGACGCTCGGCCCAAAAGGCCGGAACGTTGTCCTCGACAAAGGTTTTGGCGCACCGACCATTACCAATGACGGGGTGACGATTGCCAAGGAAATTGACCTCGAAGATAAATTCGAGAATCTTGGCGCGGAACTGGTCAAAGAAGTGGCCACCAAGACGAATGATGTGGCTGGTGATGGAACAACCACGGCGACGCTTTTGGCGCAGTCAATTATTGCTGAGGGACTGAAAGTCGTGGCGGCCGGCGCTGAACCAATGGCGATTCGCCGCGGGATTGAAAAAGGCGTGGTGGCGGTGGTGGCGGAACTGAAAAACATGTCGAAGCCGGTCAAGAGCAACGAGGAAATTGCTCAAGTCGCTTCGATTTCGGCGCAGGATGAAGAAATCGGGAAAGCCATTGCGGAAGTGATGGACAAAGTCGGCAAAGACGGCGTGGTCACGGTGGAAGAGTCACAAACCTTCGGCTTGGAGAAAGAAATTGTCGAGGGTCTCCAGTTCGACAAAGGCTACGTCTCGCCGTATATGATCACGGACGCCAACCGGATGGAAGCAGTCTACAACGATCCGATGATCCTGATTACTGATAAGAAAATTTCCGCGCTGGGTGATATTCTACCGGTGCTGGAAAAAATCGCGCAAAGCGGCAAGAAAGAACTGGTCTTGATCGCTGACGAAGTCGAGGGGGAAGCCCTGGCGACGTTCATCGTCAACAAGATTCGCGGCACGTTCAATGTCCTGGCCGTCAAAGCGCCAGGCTTCGGCGACCGCCGCAAAGAAATGTTGAAAGATATTGCGATCGTCACTGGCGGCCAAGTGATTAGCGATGAACTCGGCCTGAAAATGGAGAACACCGGCATGGACCAGCTTGGCCGGGCCCGGAAAGTGATCGCCACCAAGGATGACACGACGATTGTTGACGGCCAAGGTGACAAAAAACTGATCGAGGAACGGATTGCCGCGATTCGTAACGAGCTCGAAAACACTGACTCTGATTTTGACAAGGAAAAACTGCAAGAACGTCTGGCGAAACTGGCCGGCGGTGTGGCGGTGCTGAAAGTCGGCGCGGCCACTGAAACGGAAATGAAGGAAAAGAAACTCCGGATCGAAGATGCAGTTCAAGCGACAAAGGCGGCCGTAGAAGAAGGAATTGTGGCCGGTGGTGGGGTGGCGTTGCTGCGGGCGATGAGCGCGCTCGACGGCCTGAAACTGGCTGATGAAGACGAAACCGTGGCCATCAAAATCCTGCGCAACGCCCTAGAATCTCCGTTGCGGCAGATTGCCGAGAACGCGGGCAAGGAACCATCGGTCATCCTGGCCGAAGTCATGAAGCAGAAAGGCAATCACGGCTATAACGCGGCCCATGACAAATACGAGGACATGGTCGCAGCCGGGATTGTTGATCCGACGAAGGTCACCCGCTTTGCTCTGCAAAACGCCGCCTCGATCTCGGCCTTGATGCTAACGACGGAGGCGATTGTCACGGATAAGCCCGAGGAGAAGAAAGATTCGATGCCCGGTGGCATGCCTGGAGGCATGGGCGGAGGAATGGGGATGGATTATTAGAAATTCTGGAAGTTAACCAAACACAGCGCGGGTTTCGAAACCCGCGCTGTGTTTTTTGACTTTGTTTGAAGAAAAAACCTGCCGGTGAGTTGGCAGGTTATTCGAAGTGCTTGGTGAACATGTACTCATCCATGCCCGCCCGGAAAAAGCTAGGAATGGTGGCCGCATGCTTGTACCCACAGCGCTCATAAAGATTGTGGGCCGGGGGATTATCCGCATGGGTCAGAATGTAGATCATCCTGATGCCGGACAAGCTGCGATCCTGGAAAAAGTCTCGGATGTCCGCTTCCATGGCGGCGATCAGCGGGCGACCGAGCCCCCTGGGCCCATATGGATTTGTGCCGATGTGGACCAGTTCGGCGATTTGATGCCGTGGTTCGTAGCGCATGGCCCAGCTGACAAAACCATGGATCTGGCCGTCGGCGATGGCAACGAGATAATGGTGCCCTTGCTGGACCTCTGCTTGGATCAAATTTTCGACATTGACCCGGTCGACTCGCCGGAAGGCGCTGCAGAAAACGGAGGTGATTGTTGCCAGACACGTTTCGATCTGACAGCTGGGAACATGGCGGACGCTCACGTCCATGGTTTCCTCCCTTGATGTTTGGCCTCGAAGGTGCGTTGGCTCGAGGCTAACACCTCTGCTTCCCGGTGTCCAGCCGGGCCGATCCGTGTGCTATACTAGACCTATGCCCGAGCCCAACGATCTCCAGCCATCGCAGGCGATGATCGGGAACTGGAGCTTGCATCGCTACTTGCAACTTTTACGCTGGCCAACCGTCGCCGCGGCTATTCTTGTGCTTGGTCTGACGGTGCTTCGCATCCCGTCCACGGGGGTTCTCGGGGTAACACTCCTCGATCTCCTGGTGGCTGGGTGGCTGGTGTATCGTCAGCACGGACGACGCACCGAGGCCTTGACGGCCGGGGCGATTGTTGGCCTAGCGCTGGGCGCGGCGACGAGCATCGCTAGCTTTATTCTGAAACCAGGCGCCTTGTCGGCGATCAACGTCATCGGGCAAACAATCATGACGGCGGCGGTCGGCAGCCTGCTCGCGGCCGGCGCCCTGATTGCGATAGAAACATTTACTCACACATAGATAAAGAAGCATTTATGCCTACTGCCCGTGAAGAGCGATTTGTCCTCTGGTTCAACGAGCTGCGAAATACTGATGTCAAGCTGGTCGGCGGAAAAAACGCGTCGCTCGGAGAGATGTACTCGTTGCTGGCGCCAAAAGGCGTAAAAATCCCGAATGGATTCGCGGTGACCGCCGCGGCATATTTTT
>JACQBO010000027.1 GCA_016194465.1 Candidatus Kerfeldbacteria bacterium | reverse complement strand
TTGCATCTCCGTGGGCGTCAGCTCAATCGTTAACACCAGCGTGGATTTTTCTTTTCGATCGACAGCGACATGCATGACGTTGGAAAATAAAAGCAAAGAAGTAGCCGCCGTAGTGTACGCGGCACGACCAAAAAAGTCAACCCAGTTAGCGGTAGGTTTACTTAGCCCTGAAAAAAGCAATATGTATACCACAAGAAAGTGGTATTGTTCGGATACTCTTTGATCCTCCCACCCCTAGCGGGGTCAACTCACGTTTTATGACGGAAGAAAGGCGAAGAGGAGGCGGGCAGTGACCAGAGCCAAGAGTCCGAGACCAAGGCAGGCAAAGCTGCGCTGCAATAATTCGGTTTTGACATCGATTCGCTGGTAATTTCGTTTGGTGCTCTGGCGCAATTCCTCGTGAATCGAAGCCCCGGCTTGATCGTCTCCCGGGACCAAGCGGTCCAGGTTAACGCCCAGTTCAAAATCACGCACCCGAAAACCGAGAAAAGAAACGTACCCAGCCAGCATGGTGAGGAGTAAACCGAGAGCATAGAGCACGCCTAAAGGATAGTCATGAGAGCGGAAGACATCGAAAAAACTTGCTTGGGACAAAATAAAGCCGACAATGGTGATGGTCACGCCGATCAGGATTTCGAACTTATGGTCAAGGGTATCCCAGAGGCGTTCGGCGACGTCAAATTGCCGCTCGATCTCAAGGTTTGTTTGGTCGGTCATAAAGTAGCCCCCCGATGCCGTGGCCAGCGTTAGCGATGATCCTCAACCAGGAGCACGCCAATGGCCGCGATCAGCACAATCATCACCGCCCACGTCAGCATCGTCACGGTCAGTGACTTCGATTGGCCGCTGGCGGCCTGTTTCATCTTCCGGCCGATCAGCGTGCTGGCTAAGATTCCTTCGAGCACGTACAGGGCCATCTTGATCCAGAATAGTTTGCTCGTTTTAAACTCCGACCACTCATGCGCCGCGAGGTACAGCCCGGTGAAAAACTGCCAGATCGAGGCGCCCATGCCGAAGCGGCCGATAAAGCGAAGATGGCCAAGTTTTTCCGGGCTGATAGGTTGCTTGATCGTCAGGACGACAGAGTAGAAAGCGCTGGCAATTACGATACTGGCGCCCAAGACGTGGAGGATGAGGATAAGTTCGGCGAAGCTCATGGCCATAGTATACTATCATTTCTTTTGTTTGCCGAGACTGAGACGGGAAAGGTGCGTACCAGGATACAATGCGAAAAAAAATCCGTCAGGCATCAACCCGGCGGATTATTCACGGTCGTCGACAAACGTGACGTCGAACTCGTTCGTTTGGACCACGGTGATCGTGGCCGATATCGCGGCCGGCACGGTTGCCCCAAACTGCCGCCGGAATCCGGCTAGGATATGGCTGGCTTGTTCCGCCAGGTCTTGGTTTTCGCCGGGCGACCAGAGATCGCGTTCGATCAGGTACTGCCGCTGGCGGGTAACCACATACATGAAGGTATGGCCATCACCATCGGAAACGCAGAGAGCGTTGAGGTGGGCATTACTGAGTTGGTTGCCGACGGCGTCAAGTAACTTGGCTTCGACAACACCATTCAGTTCCGCCCACGTCCTGGCGGTACCGGGGGACATATTGGGCTGGCCGGTTTGATGGCCATTGCCCTGGAAAGATCTTTCGGACGCCATTGCGAATCACCTCCTGGTTGCGTTTCTGGGTTTAGCGTAGCAAAAAACACATTTATTTTCAAGCAAACCACGACTGTGCTATACTTTGTCTCATGACTCGTGAGCAGCAAGAAGTTGCAACATTTGGTAGTGGTTGTTTTTGGTGTTCCGAAGCAGTATTCAAAGACCTCAAAGGGGTCATGGCCGTGACTTCTGGATACAGCGGCGGCCAAAGAAAGAACCCCTCGTACGAAGAAGTGTGTAGCGGAAGTACTGGCCATGCGGAAGTTATCCAGGTTGAGTTCGATCCATCGGTCATCAGTTACGAGCAGTTGCTCGAAGTCTTTTTCTTGACCCACAATCCAACCCAGATGAACCGCCAGGGAAATGATGTCGGGACGCAATATCGTTCTGTTATTTTCTGCCATAATGAAGACCAAAAGGTTGTGGCCGCCAAGGTACAATCGGATTTGGAGAATCAGCATGTCTATGACCAGCCAATCGTCACCGCCATCGAACCCTTCAAAACGTTCTATCCCGCCGAAGCATATCATCAAAACTTTTACGTTAAGAATCCGGATCAGGCCTATTGCCAGGTGGTGATTGATCCCAAAGTCGCCAAGTTTCGACAGAAGTTTAAGGCCTTACTGAAAGCCTAGGTTTCGGGACCACAAACAAACCAGCCCCGTTGGAGCGGGGCTGGATGTTTGCGCGAAAGAGCAGGGGCCTAGGTCTTATGGATTATCCCAATACGCAAGGTTGGCAACGGCTTGCGAGGCGTCTGGTGTGGCTGAGCCGGGATCGCCGAGACTGGCCGGAATCGTGCCGCCATCGCCGCTGTTATTGTAGGCATCGAGCTGGCTGGCGGCGGCCAGGATGGCGCTGGCTGGACCGTTGGCGTAGGCGTTGTCCGCGTTGGTAATCATGGCCATGACTGAGGCGGTGCAGCCGAAGGCGGCACAGTTCAGTTTGGCCGCGATCAGTTGCTGCAGCAGCTGGATCCGCGCCTTGTCGATCGGATTGCGCTTTGAACCATCGGTCTTGTACGGGATGCTGGCATAGAACCCGCCGAAGAGTTGTGCCTTCGTCGTAATGAAGCCTTTGTGCGGGGCGGTACCGATCGGCATGGAGCCACCAAGCTGGGTCGTGAAGACCTTCCAGGTGAAATCGGTGTGCGTCTGCCAGAATCCCAGCGTCCGGGTGACCAGCGGGTTGCTGACTGAGAATGGTTCACAGATGCCGGTGCTTGGATTATACGTGCCGTCACCGTTGTAGTGCACCATGTAGCCGAACGATCCAGCGGTTGTG
>JACQBO010000080.1 GCA_016194465.1 Candidatus Kerfeldbacteria bacterium | reverse complement strand
TAGCGCTCCACTTGGCGATACCAGCGGAAACGCATATGACGAGGAGCAGATAGTGGTGAACCAGGCATAGGGGTAAAAAGACAGTTAACCTTAGTCACCCTTAGTCTACCAGGGAGTTACCTCTTAAGGTTAACTGTACACTTGACCTTGCCGGCGTGGACCTCAAGCAAGAAGTGGTACGCGTTTGGCCTGGATTATCAAAATGACGGTGTCGTCGGTGTGAACGCCGCAAAGCTCTGGAATAATGAACCGTTCGATTTCGTTGACACAGACATCGGGCTTAATCCGATCGCTCACCTCTCTACTCCGCTTCTCTACCCGGGTCTCGACCGATCCTACGAGGATGCGTCGGACCTGTTCCCAATTCTTGCCAATATGCTTCGTGGCATCGCGCCAACCCGGTCTGCAGCACCGCTTCAGAGACTAGCACCAGAGCAGGTCCAAGCCGACAGCGACTCCGTCATCACGGTGTTGCTGTCGGAAGATGGATCGTTGGCGGCCGGACAAACGTTTACTCACACGGTCGTCGTACCACCGACCCCATTCCTGCAAGTGTCGATGATGGCGGATAGCGCCTTGTTCCGACTTCGCAAGCCGGACGGGACAGTGCTGTCTCCAGCTGACACTCTGACCGCGATGGGACTTCATTACTTTGAAGATCCGTCGACAGGGTTGGCGATCTACTCGGTCGAGAACCCCGCGCCTGGAACTTGGGTGGCGGTCTTCGACGCGACTCGCACGACTAACGGGCAAGAGTACACGCTAACAGCGGAAATCTCCACTACGAAAGCCGTCGTACTGGACCCTGTAACCAGTATCGTCTATAACAATGGTTCAGTCCGTCTCCGGGCCAGCTTGCAAAACGCCAGCCTACCCCTAGCGTCCACAAGCTGGAACGTCACCGTCCTTCGACCGGACAGCACGACCTTTACGGTTACGCTGTACGACGACGGAGCGCATGGTGATAGTCTGGCTGGTGATGGGATCTTCGCGGCCAGCGTACCGCTTGGACCGCAGTTGGGGCAGTATGTGATGACGGCTCAGGCAATGAGCTTGCCGGACAGTACGACCTACGTCGATGTCACGTCGGTTGAGCTGGCCGCGTATCAAGATCTCGCCGTCCTCTCTAGCGAAGTTACCTTGTCCCGAAACTCGGTCGTCGTCGGCGACTCGGTGCAGATCATGGCGATTGTCCATAACTACGGCGCGTCTCCAGTCAACAACGCCGCAGTCGAAGTCTGGGACGACGTAACGGGGTACCGACTCGATTCCCTCAGCGTCAACCTGACGGCTGGTGGAAGTGCTAACATCGCCGCGCCGTGGGTGGTCACCCCGCCGGACACCCACAGCATCCGGGTGACGGTCAGTCCGTTCACGCTGAGCTCGGAGGTCAGCTACAGCAACAACTCCGGGATCAGGCCAGTCATCATCGGGCAACCGGTCAACGAGGTTGAACCCACCCATGGACCGAAGCGGTTACAACTGGCTCCGCCAATCCCCAACCCTTCGACTGGCACGGTCACGCTCCAGTTCAGTCTGCCGCGAGATGCCGACGCTTCGCTCGTCATGTACGACGTGCAGGGGCGCCGCATCAAGCAGTGGCACAGGACGAAGCAGGTGGCTGGAACTCACCACGTCGAATGGAACGGCCGCGGCGAGGATGGACGCCCAGTTCCCACTGGGCTACTGTTCTACCGGCTGTCCACCGGCGGCCAGACCCTCAATCAAAAGCTCCTTCACGTTCGATAACCCTAACCACCCCTGTGATGCAACACTCACAGGGGATTTTTTTGTGTCGACACTCAGTTTTGCTAGCGGCTTTCTAGAAGCTTATTTCCCAAGCTTTCTTGAGAAACCCGATACTGTAACAAACAATTGAGCACCGGCGCCCAGCGCACATGAGTGAAGTCAGTCTGACCTGGCTTGGGAACGAAATGATCGGCCATGTTAAGGTTTTGGAAAAAGCAATTTACACCCCGGATCATTCGCCACATAGCACTTCTTAAACTTCTTACCTGAACCGCAAGGGCAAGGATCATTCCGACCAACATTAGAGAGATCAACGCCGCCGGCTGACATTTTTGGTTTGATCAGCGGCCCGCGGTCGCGCGCTTCGACCGCCTCTTTTTGCGGGGCCGAGGTGACGAGTTGTTGGCGAGGCTGGGCGGCCGGGACATTGGCCGAAGGCTCGACGGTGATTTTGAAAACCGTGTTAGCGATTTGGGCGTTGATGCTGTTGATGAGCTGGGAGAACAAATCAAAGGCTTCTTTTTTGTACTCAATCAGCGGGTCGCGTTGGCCATAGCCGCGCAGGCCGATCCCCTCGCGCAAACGATCCATCAGGTCAAGGTGTTCAATCCAGAGCTGGTCGATCGTCCGGAGCATGACATTGCGCAGGACTTCGGGCCAAACGGTCGGATCGCTGACTTGTTGCCCTATCTTCACCAAGTGTTCTTCGGCGTGTTTCATGAGCATCTGACTGATATTTGTCCGGGCGGCCGCGTCTTGCCCGGGGTCATTCGAAGCTTGCCGGACGTCCTCCATCTGCAACCGATCTTTGATACCGGCCAGGCCCATGGCTTCCGCGGCACTATAGATTGCGTCCAAATCCCATTGCGGCCGGCTATCCGCAGCAGTGTGAAAGGAAACGATCTGGTCGATTTCTTTGGCAATCACTTCTGTGGCCCGGGTGGTCACACCTGGTTGAGGGGCAAATAAGATTTCTCGCCGGCGTTTGTAAATGACTTCGCGGTGTTTGTTGATCACATCGTCGTATTCGACCAGGTGTTTCCGGATATCGAAGTTGTGACCTTCCACCTTCTTTTGGGCTTGTTCGATTGATTTCGACACAATGCCGCTTTCAATTGGCATATCATCGGGTACGCCCATCCGATCCATCAAGCCTTTCATTCGTTCCGATCCGAAAATCCGGAGCAAGTCATCGTCCATGGACACAAAAAACTGGGTCGAACCAGGATCCCCTTGCCGACCAGAACGACCCCGCAACTGGTTATCGATCCGCCGCGCTTCGTGCCGTTCTGTTCCGAGGACATGGAGACCACCAGCTTGTTTTACCTTTTCGGCCGCTTCCGGTTCGGGTTCCGCACCGCCGAGGAGAATGTCAACGCCCCGACCGGCAATGTTGGTCGCCAACGTCACCGCGCCCGGCCGTCCGGCCTGGGCAATAATTTGCGCCTCCCGTTCGTGATTCTTGGCGTTGAGGATTTCGTGGGGCACACCTTCTGACTTCAGTAGTTCGCTTAAGGCTTCGTTTTTTTCAATGGAAATGGTACCAACCAGAATCGGCTGCCCGGCTTCGTGTCGGCGTTTGATTTCGCGGGCCACGGCGGAAAACTTGCCTGATTCATTTTTGTAAACACTATCCGGCAAATCTTTCCGGATCATATCACGGTTGGTCGGAATAACCGTCACGTCAAGATTGTAAATTTTGTGGAACTCTTCGGCTTCGGTGGCCGCCGTTCCCGTCATGCCGGCCAACTTCGGGTACAGCCGAAACAGGTTTTGTAAGGTGACCGTGGCTAGGGTTTGACTTTCCTGTTTAATCTCCAACCGTTCTTTGGCCTCGATGGCTTGGTGCAGGCCCTCGGAATACCGGCGGCCAAACATCAGCCGGCCCGTAAACTCATCGACGATGACCACTTCACCATCCTTGACAACATAATCTCGATCCAGGGTAAAAAGGGTCTTGGCCTTGAGAGCTTGCTCCAGGTGATGGACCATTTCAATCCCGCCCGCCGCATAGAGATTATTAAGCCCCAGCATTTTTTCGACCTTGGCGATGCCACTTTCGGACAGCGAGGCGGTGCGCATTTTCTCG
This sequence comes from Candidatus Kerfeldbacteria bacterium, assembly GCA_016194465.1. Lineage (GTDB taxonomy): Bacteria > Patescibacteriota > Patescibacteriia > SBBC01 > CAIJZX01 > JACQBO01. The sequence goes on along the minus strand of JACQBO010000080.1, from coordinate 24,524 downwards.
TCAATGACATAGTCCGTCACATCCTCGAGGCGCTCGACGATGTCGACGAACCGTTGATACCGTTCCGACGATTCTTCGGCCGGGGCGGAAATGATCAGCGGGGTTCGCGCCTCATCGATCAAAATGCTGTCGACCTCGTCGATAATCGCGAAATAAAAGGACCGCTGCACCAGATAGCGACGATCGGGCACCATGTTGTCGCGGAGATAGTCGAAGCCAAATTCGTTGTTGGTCCCATAGACGATGTCCGACTCATAGGCTTGCCGGCGTTCGATCGGCCGCAGATGGGCCGTCCGTTCTTCAAGCGCCGCCGGATCAGTGTAGTCAGGATCAAACTGGTATGCTTGCTCATGAACGATGACGCCGACGCTCAGCCCTAAGGTATGATAAATCGCGCCCATCCATCCGGCGTCACGGCGGGCCAGGTAATCGTTGACGGTTACGAGGTGGACGCCTTTGCCCGTCAAGGCATTGAGCACGACCGCGGATGTCGCCACCAGCGTTTTTCCTTCGCCAGTTCTCATTTCCGCAATACCGCCGCGGTGTAAGACAATTCCGCCGAGAAGCTGGACATCGAAATGCTCTAAGTGAATCGTCCGTTTGCTCACCTCGCGGACCATGGCGAAGACTTCGGGTAGATGCGCCTCGAGCTTGGCTGGATCTCCGTTCACTGATTGCCGAATCTCCATCGCCCGAGCTGCAAAACGCTCCATCGGCCATGCCGCCAAGAGTTCCTTGTGACCATTAATGGCGGCGAGCAATGAATCGTGAGCTTTTACTGCTCGGTGATTGGCATCGCCAAAAATCTTACTTAGCATGGACATAGCGGGCGAGATAATACCACGATTAACGCGCTAAAGCAAGAGCGTTCTTCAGGTCGAAATCCAGGGCCAAACCAAAGAACTGGCCCGCCGAAAGGCCAGGAACCACGATGCAGTAACAACAATAATCAGCGCTTAGTGCGATTTCCGTTTTCTTTCTTTGTCACGGACAATTTGACGTTCGAGTTTTGGATAGACGGTGTCAATCGCTTCGTGCATATTACTCGCCTTTTGCCCGGCCCGCAACGTTTTCCCTGGCAGGTAAATCCATACTTCAACCCGGTAAATCTGGCCGCGATGCTGATTGTGATCCACGTCGAGTTCTACCCCGATCCGTTCAATGGCCCGCGAAAACTTCGCTAGCTTCCCAATTTTTTCGATCACATATTCTTTAATGGCCGGGGTTAGAGCAAAGTCCTTACCGCTAATGGTGATGTGCATGGGGCAAAAATCCTAAGAATTGAATTTCTTCTTGTAATTGTATGCCCAGTGTATCACGAACCCGCTGTTTGATGAAGCTGATCAGTTGCACCGCTTCACCCGCCGTCCCTTGCCCAGTGTTGATCATAAAATTAGCGTGCTGAGTAGACACGGAGATGCCCCCGATTGTTTTGCCCTTCAACCCGACCATGTCAACGAGGCGCCAGGCGGAAATCGTGCTATCTGGTTCCAAAAAATTTTGCAGCGACATCGGCAGTTGAGCGCGCTCCACTTTGGGATTGGTAAACATACATCCGGCGGTCAAGTCACTCAGCGGCTGCGATGATTGTTTTTTTTCCGCGGCCTTGACCAACACCTTTCGTTCCGCCACTGGATCAACCGCTGGAAGTTTCAATTCTGCTTCCCAAATAATCTGGTGTTCATCTTTGAAACGTGATGCGCGATAGCGAAAATGACAGTCCCGCGCCTCCCACTTTTTTGTCTGACCATCAGGCTGCACGGCCGTGACGGAAATAACGTAGTCACCAAGCGCGTGATCACGACTTCCCGCATTTCCAAAGATCGATCCCCCCACGGTCCCCGGAACGCCGATCAACCATCCCAGACCACCAAATCCTCGCCGCAACGATTGAGCGATCAAAAAACCAAGTTTTGTGCCCGCGCCTACCTGAACCGTGTTTGGACCCCAGACCAGCGTTTCGTTAGCCATGAGCACCATCAGCCCTGGGAAGCCGGCGTCCGCGATGACTACATTGGCTCCGCCGCCAAGCACCGCCACCGGTATGCCCTTTTCTGTAGCCCAGGACAGGGCTGACTGCAATTCGGCCCGAGTACTCACCGACAAAAAAAATTGAGCCGGGCCTCCTATTCTTAGCGTGGTGTGTTCGGCCAGCGCCACCTCCTCCCGGAGACCCGCCGGCCTAAGCATAGTGCTCAGACAGTGGTTGAGCAATCTTCCAGATATCTCCGGCGCCCATGATCACAACCACGTCGCCAGGCTTGGCAACTTTGATGACCATCCGTTCGGCCGCCTCGGGATTAGCCGCGTAGCGTGCCCCTAGTCGGTCGGCTAAGTCGTGGCCAGTTTTTTGACCGGCCTCTTTTTTTTCCCGGCCGGGGACAGCGAAAACCTCGGAAATAATGCTGACGTCAGCCGCAGTAAAAGATTGGCCGAACTCCGCGAAGAGCGATGTGAGCCGATGGCGGTGGTGCGGCTGAAATACCGCTACGATCCTTCGCCCGGGATAAAACTCCCGGGCTCCAGCCAGGGTGCCGGCCACGGCGGTGGGGTGATGCGCATAGTCATTCACGATTGTCACCTGACCGTTGGGGTTCAATATTTCAAACCGTCGCCATATGCCTCGAAAACTCTGCAACGTCTGGCGACAGATTTCAGGGTCCACCCCCAAACTGATGGTCGTGGCGATTGCCGCCAAGGCATTGTATGCGTTGAACACTCCAGGTTGAAGGAGGCTAAATGTACCAAGGTCCCGCCCCTGCCAGGTGAGGTCAAACTCTTGCCGCCCGGAGCTTGGATGAAGGCCGGACAAACGAAAATGACTGAGAGCCGATTGCCCAAACGTCACTGCTTTTGGATGGGCTCCAAACTCCCGCGCGCTGACTGGGTCATCATCGTTGACCATCAGCTGCCCGTCGGGCGGGAGAGAATCTACAAACCGCCGAAAACTACGGATGATCTGGGCGAGGTCGTGAAAATAGTCGGTGTGATCAAGTTCAATGTTGGCGATGGTGATCATCGTCGGGTGCAGATTCAAAAAGTGATCCCGGTACTCATCGGCCTCAGCGACCATGATGTCACCGCCGCCAAAGTGGACATTACTATCGAACTCCTTGAGGCGACTGCCAACAAAGATTGAGGGGTCACGGCCCGCCGCCCGTAACATCAGTCCAATCATGGCGGTGGTGGTGCTTTTGCCGTTGGTGCCGGACACCGCCACCCGATGAAGATACGGTTCCATGATCAAGCCCAACGTTTCCGAAAAGTTCTGGGTGACCAGCCCGCACTGGGTCGCCGCCTGCCGCTCTGGATGGCCAGGTGGACAGTCATCAGTATAGACCACGAGATCAATATCTTTGGTCAGGCGGTCTGGATCCGGAGCGGGAAACCATTGCCCCCCGAGGGCGAGAATGTCCTCAACAAAGGGTGATCGCTGAATATCTGACCCTTCGACTCGGACGCCGCGCTGGAGAAAAAATTTTGCCACGGCGGAAACGCCCACCCCGCCGATGCCGATACAGTAGACCTTATGAATCCGGTCGAGCGCCGCGAGGTTCATACCATTGGTTGACCAACCACGACCGAAACCAGCTGCGCCAGGGCATCAGGGCGAAACAATCGAAAGAGATTATCCCCGAGATGTTTACGTTCTTCGGGGTGTCGTCGTAAATCGTCGACCAGGGCCAAAAATCGATTGGCTGTAAGTTCATCTTGAGAGATAACTCGACCGGCCTGTGTATCGGCGATGAGTTGGGCATTCTCTTCCTGATGCGTACCCGGCATGGCCACAAAGACGGCCGGCTTGCCTAGAGCCGAGAGTTCAGTGATTGCCCCCAGACCGGCCCGGGATAAGATGAGGTCGGCCGCCGCCAAGGCGTGGGGCATTTCCCAGGTCAGAAAATCAACCCGGTGGTAACGTGGATCGTGCAACTCTGGAAAATCCCGTTCTACCCCGGTGACGTGAATAATTTGCCATTCTCGAACGAGCTTGTAGGCCGTGGCGCCAACTAAGCGGTTCAAAAAGTCTGAGCCGGTCCCGCCTCCCAGCACCAGCATGGTCAAGGTTTGAGATTCAAGGCCAAAAAACTCCTGCCCAATAGTTCTTGAGCCTTGGAGGATCTCCGGCCGAACCGGGTTACCGGTCAAACGGGCCTTCTTGGAGGAGAAGCTCCGGGCAGATCGTTCGAATGAAATGGTCACGATATTGGCCATGGGCGCCATCAAGCGATTGGCTAAACCCGGACGAACGTCTTCCTGATGGACAATAATGCGGCAACCAGCCATTCGCCCCGCCCACACGACGGGAACAGAAACAAAAGACCCGGCCGTCAAGATCGTATCTGGTCGCCATTGGCGAATGAGTTGGCGGGCGGCATGAAATCCTTGCAGAATTTTCGGCACGTCTCTCAGATTCTGCCAGGACCAGTATCGGCGGAGCTTCCCGGAAGGGATGGCATGAAATTGCACATTGGCCGCCTGGGCCAGACGGCGTTCCGGTCCTTCAGCGGTCCCGATGAAGAAGAACTCCACTGGCCATTGGCGTTCTCGCACATACTGGACTACCGCTAATAATGGCGTCACCGAGCCGGCGGTTCCTCCACCAGTCAACAGAATTTTTTGGGGCTTCATCGAGATACCTCCCGCGCCGTTTGGCGTGAAATGTTGAGTAAGATGCCGATGGCCGCCAGTGAGACGATGAGCGCCGAGCCGCCCTGACTCATGAATGGCAGGGGGATTCCCGTCAAGGGTAAGATGCCACTCAGCGCGCCGATATTTAAAAAAGCCTGTAAACCGAGCCAGCAGATAATGCCGGCCGCCACGAGCTGACCAAAGAGATCGGGCGCTTGGCGGGCAATGCGTAGACCACGAATAATCAGGCTTATCCAGGCCAGGATATAGAGGCTGACGATAAAAAATCCCAGCTCTTCAGCCGTGACCGCAAAGATAGAGTCGCCGGCTGGTTCGGGCAAGTAATTGAATTTTTGGCGCGAATGGCCAAGACCGAGACCAAAGAACCCGCCCGAGCCAATGGCCAGCCAGGCTTGCTTGATGTGATAGCCAATGCCCTGCGGATCGATATCTGGGTTCAAAAAGACGGTCAGCCGCTGGGCGCGGTATGGGGCAATCGTAATCACCAGGGCGAAAGCGGCGATGCCAGCCACAAACAAGGAGACCAGATGCTTCCATGGCGCGCCGGCTAAAAAATACATCGTGACTGCGACTAGCATGATGACCGTCAATGTCCCCAAGTCCGGCTGGGCAATGATTAACCCCCCCATAATCCCCAGGGTCACGAGGAATGGCAGAAGATTCTCTTGCACACGATGAAGCTGTGAGCTGCGTCGTTCGAGCCAGGTCGCTAAGTAGAGAATGAAGGTGAGCTTCGCGATTTCGCTGGGCTGGATGAGGATCGGGCCGAGCTTAATCCAGCGCCGGGCCCCTAGAAAAAGAGAGCCGACACCGGGTAAAAAAACAATGACCAGCATGATCAGGGTGGCCATAAACAACGGCCAGGCCCACCGGCGCCATTGATGGTAGTCGATCCGCCAGGCAACCGCCAACGCGCGACTCATGAGAGTTGACGTACCGCTTGAATAAATTGTTTGCCTCGATCGAACTCATTGATGAAGAGGCCGAAGCTGGCGGCGGCTGGGCTCAAGACGATCGGCTGTTTTGGCGCGGCGATAGCGACGGCTTGGTGTACCGCCTCGCTCATGGATAAGACGTCGGTCATCTGGCTCCGATAGTTTGCCTGTTGCAGGGCCCGCCGTAGTTTCTCCGTGCCTGATCCTGGCAACAAAACTAATCGCGTCCGTCGCCGCCGGAATTGTTTTGCCAGTTCCTTATACCGCAGCTTTTTATCGGTTCCGCCGACGATAAACACGCCCCGCGGAAACACGGACAAGGCGGCGAGCGTCCCGTCCGGGGTGGTGGCCGTCGTGTCATTAATGAAATCATGGCCTAGCCAATGCCGCACGATTTCTTGGCGGTGCGGGAGTGGAACGAACGTTTTGATCGCTGGCTGAATTTTTTGCACTGTCACGCCAAGCGTCCGCACGGCCGCCACCGCCGCCAATAGGTTCTGGCGCTGGTGGTCGCCGAGAATATGCCAGTGCCGAAGCGAAGCGATACGTGCAACCCGGGGGCCATGTTTCTCGTACAACGTCCCTTGGCGAACAAAAAAACAAGGCGACCCATGCGCCCCCCGATCGCTAAACCACACCACCTGCGCCTTGGTTCGTCGAGCGCCTGAACGAACCGCCGATGAATCGGCGTTTAAGATGGCAAAATCTCCGGCCCGTTGATATCGAATCACGTTGAACTTGGCGTCCGCATATTTCTTCATTGACCCGTACCGGTTGAGATGGTCGACCTTGATATTCGTCATGACCGCGATATGCGGACCTCGTTTGATATTCGGCAATAGTTCAAGCTGGAATGAAGAGAGTTCGAGCACGGCAATGCCTTTGGGCGGCACTATATCCAGGGCATCGAACAAACCGTGATTTGGCAAGTTACCGGCTAAAACCACATCCGATCTTCCCTGGCGAAGAATATGAGCAATGAGACTGGCGGTCGAGCTCTTACCGCGGGTCCCGGTCACGGCCACGACCGTGGCCGGGCAGACTTCAAAAAAAATGGTCGTGTCATTCGCCACGATCTTGCCTAGTGTTTTGGCTCGCCGCAGCTCTGGCGTAGTATCTCGGACATCGGGATTACGTACGACCACATCGGCCCAGTCAATATCTGATAACCGATGCCCACCGAGATGGTACTGTACTTTCAGGCCACGCAACCGGCGGATGGTCGGCTGCAGTTGCACGCGTGTTTTCAGGTCCGTCACCCGGACCACCGCACCCTGACGACAAAACCAACGCACCGCTGATTCGGCGCCCCCTAACAATCCCAGACCAAGGATAAGGACTTTTGTGTTCTTGAACGCGGAGGTAGTTCGGAGCGCGGCCATTGATATGAATATAGCACAAAAAGGCCCTCCCCGCAATCGAGGGAATGAAAAAATCTAACGGATATCTAAAAAAAATAAGACTAAACCGACAATTGACATCAGGGCGCCAATAATCCAAAAACGCATGACGATTTTGGGCTCGCTCCAGCCTTTGGCTTCGAGGTGGTGGTGAATCGGGGCCGACAGAAAGATTTTTTTCTTTCGCCACCGCTTCGACGCCAACTGGAGTATGACTGAGCCAGATTCAACCACAAATGGTAGGCCGATGATTGGCAGCAACCAGATCGTATTGGTGAGCATGGCCAAGACCCCGAGTGTGACCCCCAAGCTCATGACCCCCGTATCACCCATAAAGAAGCGGGCCGGGGGGATATTGAACCAGAGAAAAGCGGTCAGTGACCCAACGATCACGGCCACCAAACTGGCCAGTTCAATTCTCCCCTGCACCACGGTGATGACTCCATAGGCGGTAAAGGCCGCCAGGAGTAACCCGCCGGCCAGGCCGTCGAGACCATCCGCCTCATTGACCGAAAACGATGTGGCCACGATGACAAAAATAAAAATCGGAATATACCAGGCACCAATATCAATGTTGTGGGCAAACGGAATGTGAATCGTGGTCCAGTCCAGCTTAAAGAAAAACCACAGGGCGCCAACTAAAGCGATGGCACTATAGGCCAGGAGGCGATAGCGGACACGCAACCCGCCACCGTGCGCTCCCCGCTGCCGGACATTAAAAAAATCGTCAAGCAAGCCGAGTAGCGCCGCGAGCACCATTAGGCCAATCGGCAAATATGTTTCCGAGCGCGACCAAAAGTTGAGATTGGACCAAAACCCGCCTGAGGCCACCGTATGAATAAGCCAGGCGAGAACCAGAACGACCAGGGTCGAGCCCCAAATAAGAATTCCCCCCATGGTCGGTGTTCCGGCTTTGGACGCGTGGAGTGAACTATAAATCGGGGTTTCATGCGCGTCGCGAATTTGCTTGCCCAGGCGGTGGCGGTACAAAAAAGCGGTTAGCGCCGGGGTGACGGCGATCGTCAGCAGGCTGGAGGCCAGCAGCAACGTAAAAAGCGTGATGACATGAGTCAGGATCATACGTTGAGGCGAGTTTGGGCAATCAGCATCACCGTGGCGGAAAATAACAAAACCTGAATGAGCAGCCCCAGAATCGACCAGGCGCGCATCCAGCGACGACCTTCGTCAAAGAGCCCGATGATGGCATGGAACACGAGGACGATCGCACCGAACCCGGGCAGCCACAGGGCTTTATGCCATGACCCACTTAAATCAATACCAAAGTATATGGTATAGTGGAGAGGTAAGAAGGGCTTGGCGTGGGGCAGGTTGGTAATCAAGGTCAACCATAAACCCGCGTTCACCAGTGCGGCGCTCGCCACGATCCATCGATTCGATCGATCAAAGTTTTTCCAATGAATCTGAATTGGTTTCATCGTCAACAGAAAGCCATAATCACCGTTTGCCTCGGCACGGTCCTGCTGACCGGCACGTGCCTGCAGTGTATCGGGGCCTGGCAAGATAGTCAAACCTCTGATGAAGCGGTCCATCTATCCGCCGGGTATAGTTACCTGCGAACGGGTGATTTCCGTTTGAATCCCGAACACCCGCCGCTGATCAAGGTCTTAGCCGCGGCTCCCTTGCTGTTTGTCCATGGCTTACAACTACGACTGAGTGGACCAGAGTGGAGCTGGCGGAGTTTAAATGAGTGGACCTTCGGCGCCAATTTTCTGTACGATAACCCCATCCCCGCCCGGCTGCTGCTGTTTCTTGCCCGCCTACCGATGATCGCCATCTGGCTGACCCTCGGACTCTTACTGTGGCACTGGGCTCGGAAGCGTTGGGGTGATACGGCCGGTTTATTCGGCCTGACGTTTTTCGTATTTGATCCGAACTTCCTCGGTCATGGACATTTGGTTACCACCGACGTGGGCGTGAGTTTGGGAATTTTTGCCACCGTCTGGGCGGCCGGTCGTTACTTCGAACAACCCCGGGCTTCGACCCTCATCATCCTGAGTATTATTTTTGCGCTCAGCCAAATCACGAAATTTTCCGCCCTGATTTTGTGGCTGATCGTTCCCCTGCTGGGGCTCGTTCGACTCGCCTACCGTCGTCCGCCGTGGCCGGCGCGACATTTTTTCTCTCTGCTGCTTAGTCTACTGATCACGACCGGACCGATCATCTGGGCCGCCTACGGTCTGCAAACCAAAAAAACGGTTGATGACCCACGATTTAGGCAGCTATGGCAAGCGAGACAATTATTGTTACCTCGTGACCTCTCCATGCAGCCTACGCTTATCCGATATCTCGTGTCATGGACTGACCCCCACCAACCGATCGGACAGCTTTTCCAGCGGGTAGAACATTGGAGCATACCAGCCTATAGCTATTGGGCCGGTCTGTTCTCATTGTTGAGTCATGATTTTTGGGGTCACCCGGCCTACCTACTGGGCCAGACATCGGGCATTGGTTGGTGGTACTACTTCCCGGTTACTTTTTTAGTCAAGACTCCTCTGGTAACCCTGCTGGCCCTGTGCCTGTCAGCGATCATTGGCCTCGGGTCGTTTCTGCAAGCTTGGGCTCGTCGACATCGGCCGCATATCCCGTTTCAGGCTTTTCTTCTTGGTCTCCCCCCCTTACTATATTTCGGTTGGAGCCTGGCCAGCCATATCAATATCGGACTGCGACACATTTTCCCCATCTATCCGTTTCTCTATCTCGGGATTGCTCGTTTAGTGTCGATTCGTCCGACGAGATGGTTACGGTGGTGGTATAGCCTTCTTTTGGTTTTGGCGCTCGGCATTGGGGCGACCGCCTTAGCGAGCTGGCCGAACACCATCGGATATTTTAATGTGGCGGCCGGAGGCACAAAGGGCGGCGCTCGTTACCTCCTTGATTCCAACCTCGACTGGGACCAAGATTTTTGGCGACTCCGGTCCTGGCTTGACCAGCAGCATTTTACGCTTGTCCACATTGCTCTTTTTGGGCCAATTCCCCGGCAAAACTTTTTTCCCGAGGCCTTGCCGGTTCCTCGAGATAGCCTCACGGGAGCCAGGGTAAAGCCCCGGGATATCATTATTGTCTCCGCTAATCTGCTTTACAATCCAGACGAGGGCCTGCAATGGCTCCAGGCGTACCCGCCGCGCTGGCATATAGGATCGTCTATTTACGCTTACGATTTTCGTTGACTTGTCGCATGGCTTGTGCTATAATATAATATCGCTGCTATAAGTCCTTCAAGCACCAAAAAAAGAAAACAAATGTCGAATCAAACCAGCCTCCAGAAAATTATCCTGGAGAACAAGGTTCTTACCCCGGAGCAGCTCAAAGCCGCCGTCCAACAGGCGGCGGAAAAAAGAATTCCCCTTGAAGACGAGCTGATCGGTGAAAACCTTATTAGTGAGGCCCTGCTGTATGAGACACTCGCCAGTGGCTTGAATTTACCATACACCGATCTGACCGCACAAAATATCCGACGCGATATTCTCACGCTGCTGCCCGAGCCCATTATCCAGGTCCATAATGTGGCCGTATTTGACCGGACGGACACCGAAGTGAAGTTGGCTATGACTGATCCGCATGATCTGCAAGTCATTGACTTCGTCGCCAAAAAAACCAATCGCAAACCGGTGGTCTATGTCACCACGCCAACCGGAATTAAAAACGTTTTAAAGCAATACCGGCGGACGCTGCATGGTGAATTCGAACATATTACGGCAAGCACGAGCGATAGCGCGGCCAACGAGCAAGATCTGAAACAGCTGGCGCAAGACGTGCCGGTCATCCGGGTGGTTGATACCTTACTCGAGTATGCCGTCTTCGAGGGTGCCTCGGATATTCATATCGAACCGACGGAACATGATACGATTATCCGCTATCGAATCGATGGTGTATTGCGCGAAGTAATGACCCTACCAAAAAAAGTTCAGTCTGGAGTGGTGGCCCGGATCAAGATCTTGTCGAACCTCAAAATTGATGAACATCGCCTGCCGCAAGACGGCCGATTCAAAATCCATACTGACGAATACACCGTCGCCTTCCGGGTCAGCATTCTTCCGGTCTTTGATGGGGAAAAGGTTGTTTTACGTCTCCTCAACGAGTCCGCGCAGGTCCTGAGCTTAGAACAACTTGGTCTGCAACCCCAGGCGTTGGCAATTGTCCAAGCCAATGTCAAAAAACCGCACGGTCAGATATTTGTCAGCGGCCCAACGGGCTCCGGAAAAACCACGACCTTGTATACAATTATCAGCGTGCTCAATACGCCCAAGGTGAACATTTCCACCATCGAAGACCCGATTGAGTACCGGATGCCGCGGGTGAACCAGACGCAGGTCAATCCCAAAATAGGTATGACCTTTGCCGCCGGCCTGCGGGCGCTCCTGCGGCAGGACCCAAACATCATCATGGTCGGCGAAATCCGGGACGAAGAGACGGCGGAAATTTCCGCCCATGCCGCCCTGACGGGGCACCTGGTGCTGTCGACGATCCATACCAATGACGCGGTCACCGTTTTGCCTCGGTTAACGGAAATGAAAGTGCCGACCTTCCTGATCGCCAGCACCACGAACATGATTATCGCCCAGCGGCTGGTCAGAAAAATTTGCCAGCACTGCATTGAAAGCTACACCATGAGCCGTCAAGCCTTGATCGAGCTACAAAAGCAAATCAAAGTCGACTACCTCGTTGACACCTTGATTAATGCCGGGGCCATCGTGCCAGGACAAAAAATTGAAGACCTGTTATTCTACCGGGGCCGCGGCTGCAAACACTGTAACGACGAAGGGTATAAAGGCCGGGAGGGGATTTACGAAGTATTAGAAATGAACAACGATTTAGCCAAGATTATCCAGGAAAATGGCACCGCGCAAGATTTACGAAAGATAGCCACGAGCGCCGGCATGCTGACCATGCTCCAAGATGGCTTTCTCAAGGCCAAAAGCGGCGTGACGACGATTGAAGAAATTTTGCGGGTAACGAAAGAATAGCCATGGGCATCTATTCCTATACGGCCCGCGGACCAGATAAGAAAAAAAGTAGCGGGGTGTTAGTGGCCGAAAGCGAACAATCACTCGGCGCTACCCTGGCCGAACAAGGGTTAAGCTTGATCCGGGCCCAGACGGTGGACACACTAAAGCCTGGTCTCAACAACGTACTGCAGCGATGGCAAGGTGTGCCGGTGGTGCAAAAAATATTTTTCACCCAGAATCTCGGGGTGATGCTCCGGGGTGGCTTTTCGATTAGCCGCGCCATGGCTACTTTGGCACTCCAGACGAACCACAAGTACTTTAAAAAAGTTATTCTGTCGATGCAGCAAGACGTTGAGGGTGGCATCCCCTTCGCCCAAACGTTACGCAAGTTCCCTCATGTCTTCTCGGAAATGTTTATTAATATGATCGCCGCCGGCGAAGTCAGCGGAAAGCTCGACGACGTTTTGAAGAGTCTGACCATCCAAATGAAGAAAGATCATCAATTGGCCAGCAAGGTAAAGGGGGCTATGACCTACCCGATTGTGGTGGTGGTGGCCATGATTGGTGCCGCCGTAGCGATGGTGACGTTTGTGATCCCCAGGCTGCTTGATGTTTTTGACCAGAACGGGGCGAAGCTGCCCCTCCCAACGAGAATCCTGATCGCCGTAAGCAACGCCTTCCAGCATCAAGGCATCTGGATTGCCTTGGGCACGATTGCTTTGGTGGCCGGGGTTATTCTCGTCGCTCGGACCAAGCGGGGGCAGTGGTGGTTTGATACAATTTTTCTGGTCACTCCAATTCTGAGTTCCATTATCAAGAAAGTGAACTTGGCCCGATTTACGCGATCGCTCAGTTCGATGCTGTCCACCGACATTCCAATTATTCAGGCTTTTCAAGTCATCGGCCGAACTCTAAGTAGCCCACATTATCGTCAATCGATTGACGATTCGGCCGACGCCCTTCGCACGGGAGCGACCATCGCCAAGGTGCTCGAGAAATACCCGAAACTCTATCCCCCCCTGGTGCAGCAAATGGTCAACGTGGGAGAAGAGAGTGGCACCTTGGACGAGGTTTCGGCCGAACTGGCGGTTTTTTATGAAGAGGATGTTGACCAAACCATGGCCAATCTTTCCACCATCATCGAGCCCGTTCTCCTGCTGTTCTTGGGCGCCGGAGTCGCCGGCATGGCCGTGGCGATTTTGTTGCCCATGTACTCACTCAGTGAACAGATAAATTAATGACCGCTTTCGGACTAGACATCTCTGATACCTTGGTCCGGCTGGCGGTGCTGGAGAAACGCGGAGCACAATTCTTTTTACCCGTCCGGGCAGAAATAACCATACCACCAGAAGTCATTGTCGATGGGGAAATTCGTCAACCCACCGTCGCCGCCCATCTCTTAGCCCAATTAGTGAAGGCGAGTCGGGCCAGAACAAAAAGGGCGATTGTCAGCTTGCCGGAACGACAGACCTTTCTCAAGTTGATCAGTCTTCCGGCTGATCGGGGGGTAACCGAAGCGAGCGTGCAAGCTGAGGCCAGTCAGCATATTCCTTTCGCCCCGGGAGAGATGTATTTTGACTGGTACCTTTTGCCCCAAAAAAACTCCTTAGGCGAACGGCAAGTGGTGATCGGAGCAGCGGCCAAGACACTCGTTGATGCCTATTTATCTGTCCTCCACGATGCAGGAATAGAAACCATGAGCATCGAACCCGAATCTTTATCGCTGGTTCGCGCCATCTGGCAAAAGGGTCAGCAATCGGACGCCGCCATCGTGCTTGATCTCGGGCGTACCCGATCGACCATCATCCTGGTACGAGACGAGATCGTCCGTTTTTCTGTCACGGTGCGCTATGCCGGCAAGGATTTGAACCGATTTATTGCCGACGAGCTGAAGATTTCCGACGATCAGGCGGAAAAAGCTAAAAAGATCTTTGGGCTTGACCCTCGTTTGGGGCGCGGCGTGCTCTATAAAGTCTTATCTCCCCAGATGGATATTTTGGCCGAAAAAATTCGTGATGTAGAGTCATTTTATGTGGAACACTTTATTGACCACCGGCCAATCAAGGAAGTCACGCTGACGGGGAGTGGGGCAATGCTCAAAGGCATCGACCAACAGCTTTCGCAGCGCCTCAATCAGACAGTCGTGATTCATCCGTCCTGGGTATACCAGCAACTTCGCGCTCATGACCCGTCGCTACCGATCGACGTGGGCCTTGGTTATACGACCGCCTTCGGGCTAGCCCTCAAGAATTTTTCTCCGTAACCATGCTGAGCCTCAACCTTTTACCCCCGCAAGAAAAACAGTCGGCCGCCCTGGAAATCCAATACGAACAGTGGCGCCGCGTCTTGCAAGTCGTCGTGTTGACCGTCGTTATTTCGCTGGGTGGACTCGGGACCCAGCTCGTGATGACCCGATCCCAAGCCGCCCTCTTACAGAAACAGTTAAGCTCGATCCAGCAACGAGCCCAAAAAACAGAAAGTGGTAAATTGACAACCGTGACCAACGAGCTCAATCGAACAATCACGGCTTTGAGCCAAATGATCCCGGCGTCGGTTCATTGGGGGAGTCAATTCTCATCGGCCATCAATGTTATTCCCGCTGGGGTGACCATTACGAGTTTTAGCGTTGATCAAGACGGACACGTCGTTTTGTCCGGAATCACTGCCACCCGATCGACGTTTATTGCGCTCCAAACGGCGCTCATCGGTAGTCCCTTGTTTCAGCACATGACCACAAAAGATACCCCATCCCGGCGCGATTCGTTACCATTCACATATCAAGGAACCATTCTTTCTCCCAAGTCACCATGAACATCAAAGTTCGTTTTAGTCTAGCACTTGCCATCTATGGACTATTTATTTTTGGTGGACTGGCAGCGGCCGAACTCTACTTTGTCCCCCGCCTTGCCACGGCGAGACAGTCGATTACCTCGACCCAAGCGAGCATCGTCTATGAGGAACAGCAGCAAGCGAACCTCAAAAAACTTAGTCAGGACCTGGCTGACCTAGAAAATAAACAATCTCTTTTGAGTGAAGAGATATGGTTGTTCACAGCCGAAGACTCCTTTTTTCAGTTGTGGTTAAACTTTGGAGCGGCCAATCACGTTCAATTAGAAGGTCCGCAACTTGCCGATAGCACCCCAAATGGTCAACTGATTACCAGAACCATGTCCTTGACACTTCGGGGATCGATCGGCGCGGTGGCCCAAGGTCTCGAAGCCATCCAAAAGATTCAGCCCTTAGTCGCCATACAGAAGGTGACCTACGCGCCGGACACGGTCGACGGAAACGTCAAAGCCCAGATCGAGGCCGTCACCCTCTGGCGTTAACTCCATTCACCATGTCCCTCCTCCACTCTATCCGATTCATTTCTTCCTCGCTGTTTCGCCGTCCTTGGCTGGTGACCACGGTTCTTCTCGTTGGGATCGTGGGCTTGATGGCCTGGCAAGGTTATCGCTATAGCCATGAACAGCCTGTACCGCTTGATCTCCTCCGTGCCCGAAAATTGCGGGTCAAGACCACGCAGCTTAATAGTTTGTTATCCAATTTAGAAACATATCGGCAGCCGTCGCCCGCCGCGCCCGTCCTGGTCAGCCCCTTTGTGGGCTCAACCCAGCATTGACATACATCGGGGAGCTGGTATACTCTTCCCTGCGCCTAACATAGACTTGAGATCATACTATGGCCCATACTAAATCTGGAGGATCGACCAGCCTTGGACGAGATTCCGAAAGCAAACGCCTGGGGGTTAAAATCTTCGCGGGCCAAAAGATCCAGCGGGGAGGTATCATCGTTCGGCAACGCGGGACTTTATTTTTGCCCGGTCGACATGTCCGCCGAGGCCATGACGATACGCTTTTTGCTTCGGCCCCCGGGGTGGTCTCCTTTGAGCGGCGGACAAAAATTCGTTACGACGGCCGGCGAGTGCAAAGGCGATACGTCCACATTACACCGCGCTAGTTCCGGTCGAGGGGCCTGAGGTTGGTTTTTTGACATCCTGAATTTCCACCGTCACGGACGATTTCGTCCGGTCCGGCCACGTAACTTGCGCTTGATGCAAACCTACTGTTTTGAAGTGTGATGGAGAAACAGTCAGATGTACGGTCGATGGCAATCGGTAGAGCTGAACGATGCGCCCCCCCACCTCAGCACCTTTTACCGTGGCAAATAATCGACCCTGATGGTTGGCCTTGCTCCGGACTTGAATCTGGGTTCCGGGCATGCGTTGCTTGACCTGAGATACCAGACGGACCAGGCCCTGGCGCGCCAACAGCTCCGCCTCTTTTTTTTGATTGGCTTGGGCGAGGTCGGTCGTGGTTGCTGGCCGGCCGAGCCTCTTGGGAATGAGGTAGTTGCGAGCAAATGCCTCATGCACTTCAATCACGGTCCCACGTGGGCCACGGCCGGGGACCGTTTGAAGTAATATAATTTTCATGGTTGCCGGGCCAGCTGCGCGAGGGCTTTATCCAGTTGCGGATCGCGGTCATGAGCCACATCGTCAGGTGTACGCTCAACCACCAGGTCGGGGGTCACCCCGGCGTCGCTGATGGAGCGTCCCTTGGGAGTATACCATTTCGCCACGGTTAATTTCAGACTTGAGCCATCGGCTAATTCCTGGTATTCCTGGACTGATCCTTTGCCGAATGTTTTGGTGCCGATAATCGTGGCTCGACCGGTATCCTGGAGTGCCCCGGCGAGAATTTCCGACGCCGAGGCGCTCCCTTGATCAACCAGGGCGACCATGTGCGCATCCGCCAACACATGGTCCCCTTTGGCTTCAAGATTGCGGCGCTGTCCGTCGCGGCCAATTTCACTTACGATCGTCCCAGAGCGGATGAAGGCGCTGGCGACGATGACCGCCTGGTCCAAGTAACCGCCCGGATTGTTGCGGAGATCGATCACCCAGCCCGCTGGGTGTTGGGCCAGATCCTGCTGCACCAGACGGAGAAAGGAATCACCCGTATCATTATTGAAACTACTAATTTTCAGGTCGGCGATCTTGGCGGTTCCATTGGTCAACATTTTTGTGGTCACCGACGGAACCGAGATGGTTTGCCTGGTGACGCTTACCACCCGGGGCTTTTCTTCCTGAGCCCGCTGGATCGTCAACACGACGATCGTGCCTTTGGGACCGCGGATGAATCCAATCGCTTCGTCCAGTTTCATGACCGTGGCGTCCCGTTGGTCAATTTTTAACAGGACATCACCGGAGCTGATCCCGGCTTTTTCCGCGGGGCTGCCGGGGAGAGGGGCAATGACCGTTAACTGATTATTCTTATACCCCAGCTCCATACCAATCCCATCGAAGGTGCCACTTATTTCTTGACTAAAACTCTTGGCCTCGCTGGGGGTAAAATATACGGAATAAGGATCCCCGAGACCGGACACCAGACCGGCAATCGCGCCCTGGACAAGTTTTTGGTCATCCACGTTGGTCTGAACGAACGATGAATGAATACTCGTCCAGACCTTGTTTAATACTGGCAGGCTGGGGTCAGATCCCAGATGCAGACCAGCTACCAGGGCTGGCCAGACCCCGGAGTTTGTGGCCCGGGTTGATGCGCCCGTTACCAGACCGCCACTAAAGCCGATCAGCGCCACCATGATAAACAACGGCACGAGAACTGAGCTACGGATCTTAAGAGACATATATCTTGGACAGTATAGCGCAGAGCGGCAGGAAGGGCGAGTTATGATCCGGGATCCCAGGCTTCACGTTCAATCTTCGCTCCTAAGACATTCAGTCGCTCATCTAATTTTTCATAGCCCCGATCGAGTTGATACGCCGGCGCCAGATGCGACGTGCCGGTGGCCAACAGTGCGGCAACCAAACCAGAAGCACCGGTTCGGATATCGTAATTCGTGATATCCGCTGCATACAGACGACTAGGGCCATTGACTAAGATCCGATGTGGATCAGCCGTAAAGATTTCCGCGCCCATCTTGTTTATTTCTTCCACATACTTCAATCGACCTTCATACATCCAGTCATGAATGAGGGTCGTGCCACTCGCCTGGGTCATCATGACCGCAAATGGCGGCAAAAGGTCAGGACAAAACCCTGGGTAAGGCATGTTATGGACTTGGGGCACCGCCCGCAATTCAGTCCCGGGCTCGATCACGATGTCGGCTAAGGCATACCGGCCGGCCGGTCCCGGATGGTTGCCTTCCAGCGAAAATTGCCCACCGGCTTCGGCAAATTTCTCTAATTCTAAATGCATGAAATCTGGAGAAAAGCCGCGGATCCGCAATGGAGAATGAGAAGCCAGGGCTAAGCACAGCATGGTGCCGGCCTCGACCGGATCAGGCATGACCCGATAACCGTCGGTTCCGGTTAACCCGGTAACACCGAGTACTTTGAGAGTGTGGGTCCCCATCCCTTCGATCTTCGCACCGAGGGTCTCGAGAAACCAGCAAAGATCTTGGACCGACGGGTCAGCGGCAGCGCAGCGAATAATGGTCGTCTGACCCGCCGAAAGCACCGACGCCAGCAGAGCGTTTTCCGTGGCCGTAACGCTAAACTCGGACATGGTCATATCCACATCCCCGCGCGGGCCCTGTCGGAGGCGAAATGCGCCGCCGACCTCGCGCACCTCGATCCCCAGGCGCCGAAATACATGCAGGTGGGCAGAGAGAGAACGGGCACCAATTTGGTCGCCGCCTGGCGTGGGGACCGTCGTCTCGCCAAACCGCCCGAGGAGCGCACCCATGAGCATGACCGATGAGCGCAGCATGCGCACTAATTTTTGATCGAGCGGGGCAACCGCGATGTTTTTGGCCTCAACGGCCAGTTGATTCTGGCCATGCCAAGCGACGTTGGCGCCGATACTCTGCAGAATTTCCACTAACCGAGCGACGTCTTCGACCCGGGGAACATTATCGATCGTACAGACATCGGTGGTTAAAAGACTGGCGACCAGAATTTTCGTGGCAGAATTTTTGGAACCATTGACGTCAAAAAAACCGCGTAAAGGCTGCTGTCCGAGAATTTTCAGTCTAGTCATGGCGGGGGTGGCGTTCAGGCCCGGAGCTTGATACAATTAGCGGCACGCACCATGATTGTATCATGAACAACACGTTGGTCAATTGGCGATGACCCTCGCCGTCAGAAGAATGTACTACGGGCTGGCCATGGCTGTCTTTGTGGTGGTGGCCCCACTCGTCGTTTTACGTTCCGCCGGCTACACCTGGCATGGATGGCGCCAAGGTTTTGTCCGGACTGGTGTCCTCGTTATCGACAGCACCCCGCACGCCATGGTCGTGCTGAATGGACAGGCACTGGGCCAAACCCCAAAACGACTGGGCCAACTCACTCCGGGAGTCTACGACCTGGCCCTGGAGGTTCCGGGGTATAACCGCTGGCAGAAATTTGTCCGGGTCGAGCCGAATACCGCGACCCTAATCGGCCCCGTGTTTCTTTTTCATCAACTGACCAAGGAACTCTTACCAGCATCAGAGGGTGGTAGGATTGTGCACACTGGTCGTTTGACCGAGATTTTTTCCGTCGGGCCTGAGCATGAACCAGCGCTTTTGCAGCGCTTCTGGCCGAGCGTTCGTCCCGATATTTCCTTTGGCGTCTGGTCAAACTCGCAGCATCTCGACGATAGCCCAAATGCTAAACTCATTCTGGGATCAGACGACCACCGCACGGTGATTTGGTCGGCCGATGCTCCGACCGCGCTCTGGGTGATCCAACCATTAGACCGAATTTTTTGGACCGATGTCTCAGACCAACTCTTCTATGGTTTGCGTCAGGATACGGTGATCGAAGTCGACGCCTTGACGAAGCAGGAACATGTCTTTGCCCATGCTACTTCGGCCTCTTATTACCAATCGACGATCTGGTTCACATTACCGACCACAGATGGGACGAGCCTCTATCATCAAGCCCCCTACGGAGGAGGGACGGCCGCTTTCGTCGCCAGCTTACCAGGGCAATGGCAGATCATTTCCACCGCCAATAATGCGTTGGTGGTGCGAAACTCGGATACGAAGGATAGTCTACTCTTGGACTTTGATCGTTTATCAGGGCAATTGACCAAACAAGTTCTCGGATCGATCGATACACTCTGGCCGACTAAAAATAATGAGCCACTACTCTGGAGTCGGGGGCTTGATCTCCTGACTCTAACGAATGACGGGCACGTGGGACTGCTGACCCGAAGCCCGCGCGAACCAGAGTTTGCCCGGTGGCTTGAGCCCGGTCAGGTTCTTATCGCCAGTGATGGACAGATTATTACCATTCAAAGCACGGGGACCCAACAAGGACGGACCACCCTATCGACATTAGATATCGGCGATCCTGGATCGGTTATTGGCTTCCAGCCGAATGGCCATAGCCTCGTCCTCGAGCCGGAGAGCGGCTCCCAGAAACTACTCCTCATCCGCTGGTAGGCTTTCGTCTTTCTCTGGGCTTCGGTAGAAAAGCAATGCGAGGAGGGTGCTGATACAAGCAAAAATGAACATGGTGGTTTCGCTCACGGCTCCCGAAGCTTTCCCGCCACGCCAAATATTCAAGACATGCAGGGCAGTCAGTCCGCAGACATTCAGAAAAACAACCGCGTGGCAATAAGAGCGTCTCATGGTTTTTGTGTTTTGATGAAGACACGGACGAAGGTGAGGCTGGTCGGCGCCGCCCCCAGATTCGTCACGGCGAAGTGGTACTCGCGTCCAAACGGCTGTAAGTCGCTCAAGTCCACGTACAGTTTTGTGCCGAGCGCCTGGTCTCGGGAAACAGGGACCACTATTTTTTTTGCGGCGGTGATGAGGAGGTCTGCACTACCTCGCACGGTCAGACGTAGAATGGCGGAGTTGGCAGCCCGCGGCATCTTCAAGGAAAAAATTGCGGTGTGGCTGGCCATCAATTGGGCGTCCGGTCCATGAAAAACCGTTGGCCGGCCGGATTGCTGCACCCAGGAAAAAAGAGTTGATGGTTGACCAGGGTGACGCCACTGTAGTTCAAAACCTCCAAAGGGCGCTAGCATTTGATGCAAAACGATCAAGAGGGCCGCTACCCATCCAGCCATGGTCAGGCCGAAAAGAAAAAATGTCGGTGCAGATTTCATATGGCTTCGATCTGCCAGAGCGTGTCAGTCCCGATTTGCCGCACCACCCGAGCTCGCAATCCATATAATGGTACATCCTTGGTCCAGTTTGGGGATGGGAATTGCCCAGGAACCACGTACAGAAACAAGGTGTGGCTGGCCAGCGCTTCGCGGACGATAGTCCATCCTTTTGGATCATGCGGCAGATCGTAGCTCGTGGTGCGACTCGGCCAAAACCATTTATCGTCCTGCCCCGCCACGACGATGGCGTTGGCTGGGATGAACGGCCACACCGTGTTCATGGTAGACTTCGCCATCGCGGCTTGGTCCAGGCGTCGCTTGATTCCCGAAACGGGATGGCTCCAAACTTCGTACACCTGCCCACTGAGCACCACGGTCACCAGAGTGATCAGGAGGAGCTTTGGCCATGGACGAAAGACGCGGAGGAAAACAATGAACCCTGCGCCCATGGCGACATAGAGCGGTAACCAGTACCGCACATAGGATGCGGCGAAACCTACCCGGGCGGCGGCCGTCGCGGGGTATAGGTTCCAAGACCCATAATAGGCGCCGAGAAAGCAAAAAATGACAATCAGGAAACCTATTTTTATAAGTTTCTTGCGGTCGACAAATTTTCGACGAAAATATACGGCCATGCCCATGACCGCGGCCAAGCTCCAAGCCGGGATTAACATGATCATGTACCACCAGACCGAGGACAACCAGTGCCACGACCAACGCCCACCGACAGGAGTCAAGAGTCGAAATAAGGGGCTCAATACCGTTTGGCTCTGGGCGGAACTGTCGACCAGGCCTTCGGGGGTGTAGCCAGAGGTCAACGCTGAGCCAAATTGCTGCGCGTCGGCGACCAGCCAGGGTGTCTGCATCAGGCCAGCAATCCCCACGATCACCAGGAACCAGCGCCACCCTTGCGACATGGTCAAAAGCACCACGGCAATTGCCGGACCGGTCCAGAGCAGTTCCACGGGGCGCATAAAAATGGCCAAGCCATAGAGTATGGCGAACCTGACGGCAAACTTCAAGGAAGGGGCCTGGTGGTGCTGCAGGAGCGCCCATCCCGAGATAACCAACAAGGCCGTGAATCCCCCGTTTTGTAGCAGGGGCACGGTGTAAAGGTTAAAAACGGCCGGGTGGGCGCCCACCAAGACCGTGCCGAGCAATGACCACCAGCGCCCCCAGAAGTGATGAAAAACACCAAACAAGGCGAGCAGTGATAGCAGGCCGAGCAACGGTGTGGCATACCGATGAGCCTCAGAACCAACCAAGCGGTCGATCACGGCCCCGAACTGGGTAAAGCTGATAAATGACCCTGAACTCAAGGTCGAGCCGCGGACAAAGGTGCTCCGCGGGTGGAGGAAAGTCAACTGGACCGGCGTGAGCGAAGATTGATACGTATAGCTCGCTTTGGTCGCCAGCGACCGGATAAAAACATCGTTGGCCGTCTCGTCCGGTGATCCGAAGTAGCGGCCTTGTTGTCGGACGACGCTGACGGCTAAGGTCAGCCAGGTGGCACTAAGGAACACCACGACTATGACGAAGAGCTTTGATGGTCGAGGTGCTTCGTGATCCATGTCAGTCAATGTGCGCGAGCAAGGAAGGTCTATCCAGCGGTACCCCAGTCATCGTGGACCAACCAACCAAGGCCGTAGACCATCAAGGCGCTGAATACGGCGATGACAATACTTGGCGAGCCGATACCTCTTGTTTTATACCAGACCACTCCGGACAGCAGCAGACTGAGAAAGGCGAGGGTCAGCCCTGGTCCCCGACGGGGCACTTTTTTTACGGCCGCGATCGGCGTAACGCCCGGCCAGACAGATAAAGACGCGCCGAGCACGACGGTTATCCACAGCAGGGTTGGCAGTTTGAAGAAGAGCGTGACAAACCCAGGAATAATTGTTTCCAAAAGATAGAAACCGAGGTAGCTGATGAGCGCCACTTGAAAAGCAAAGGACAAGAGGTCACGGGTTTCCAGGGCGATCGAAGACCGAGGAGAAACTCTGGTCACTCGTTTCATGAAGTTTGAACAAACTCATGAATTCTTTGCCGGCTCATGTTCCACCGAAACGGGCGGTGAATCAAACGAGGCTTGACTAACTGGATGCTGGTGCTCCCTGCTCCGGCTACCCATCCTTCCGCTCGAATGCTGATGCGGAGGAAGGAAAAAGGAAACTGGCGTTGGTAACAAAAACAACCGGCTACACTGGAAGAGTCACCAGGAATATAGTCATCCACCGCAACGATGTTCAGAGGCTTCATGGTTGATATTAAACCATACTTTTGTGGTTTTTCCAACCCGCCCCAAACGAGGGCTATTTATTTTTTCATGGGTGGTGGTTGCCCGAACGAGAGGCATAACAGAGGCATCACGCGGTCGTGACAGGATATTGTAGTTCAGAGTTGAGAAACGCAACGGGACGTCTCTCCGAGGAACATCCATTTACAATCAGATAAGAAAAGCCTAGAATTGGCTGGTGGAATCTGACCGAAAAATCGCCCGATACAAAGATCTACCCGCTCTTCGACGGCGGGCTTCTCGGCGGCATCAAAAAATTGGCTTTACCTCGGGGTGCTACGATTTGCTCCACCTCGGCCATATCACCCACTTTGCTTTTTGCCGCAGCCACTGCGATCTGTTGGTCGTATCTGTCGGTAACGATAAAAATGTCCGCCATTTAAAAGGTGCGGGGCGACCTATCCTCCCTGCCCGGGCTCGGGCCCGGTCGGTCGCCGCCCTGATGTCAGTTGATTGGGTTGTGCTGAGCCGAGAAAGGGGGATCTTTGACTTCGCGCAACAATTTGTTTCGCTGCGACCTGATATATTTTTTGTACCAGAAACCGACGCGGAGCTGGCCAAAAAAGAGGCCTTCATTCGCGCGGTTGGGGGCAAGTTATTCCGGTCGCGCCGCACCCCGCCCCGCGAATTCCGCACGGGCATTTCTACCACGGACATCATCACCCGTATCCGCGATGGATCTTCAGTTTGATCGGCGCCTGGGGAGTATGTTTGACGAATCATGAATAATTCACTAGAGTCGATAGGCAAAAGACGTGCTTTCGGCGGCGACCTCCTATGAATGTTCTCATCACCGGTGGGGCGGGATTTATTGGTTCGAACTTTATTCATTTTGCCCTACAGCAACATGATGATTGGCGCCTGTGGAATCTTGACAAACTCACATATGCCGGTAATCTAGCCAACCTCTCCGAGCTTCAGGCAAACCCGCGATATACCTTCATCCATGGTGATATCGCCGATCAAGATGCTGTGGAAAAAATCATGTCACACGGCATCGATCTGATTATTAACTTCGCCGCGGAATCGCACGTTGACCGATCGATCAATTCCAGCCGAGAGTTTCTGGTCACCGGTGTCTTGGGAGTCCAGACTCTGCTTGAGGCGGCAAAAAAACACGCCGTAAAGCTTTTTTATCAGATTTCCACCGATGAAGTATACGGCGATCTGCCACCAGGAAATTTTGCCAAAGAAAGCGACCCTTTGTCACC
>JACQBO010000005.1 GCA_016194465.1 Candidatus Kerfeldbacteria bacterium | reverse complement strand
TGCTGCTCGTGGTCAACGTGGTGGACACCGTCAGATCCGATGTTTGCAAGGTAATGGTGCCACTGGTGTTACTGATCGTCAGGTTGGCCAGCGTTTGACTGCCGCCGGTCAATGTCGCTCCGGCGCCGGTCATGGTCACCGTCGAGGTTCCGGCGGTAATCGTGCCACTGGCTAAACTCAAGTTACCGGCGATGGTGTGGGTGGCGTTCGCCAGCGTGATTGAACCAGACAAATTTACATTAAACAGGGTTTTACTGTTCGAGGTCAGCGTCTTCGAAGAACCATTCATCGTCAACGTGCCGGAGTTGTTGTTTAGCGTGCCCAGATTCGTTAGGTTAAAGTTGCCGCTGGCCGTCCAGGTGCCGCTGCCCATGGATAAGGTGGTCGTGCCGCCGGATGAAACAGTAACATCGCCCGTGACGTTGACCGTGGGATTACTGGTATTGCCGGCGAAAGTCACACCAGTCGTGGCCGCATCAGTGATCGTCAAACTGCTCGACAGTGCCTGGGTACCACTGGCCGGGGTGACTGTCCCGCCGCTGGTAGTAGAATTAGAAATAGTGATTGCGCCGCCATAGGTCCGGGCCGGCATGGTCAGGTTGGTATTCGTGTCATTCGGATCAAAGCTGACAGCCGATGACAATGTCCCGTTCGTGGCTTCAAGATTCGAATTCCGGACCTTCAAGGTACCGGTGCCGCTGATCGTCCCCGTGCCATTCATCGTCACCGTCCCGCCGGTGTCTGAGGTGATCGTCACGGTGGTGATGGTCAACGTCTTGGCGGTGCTGACGGTCAGGGTCCCGGACACCGTCAAGTTCGTCGTTTGGGCCGTGATCGAGCCGTCGATGGTCAAATGTTTCAGCGTCTGGGCGGCGCCCACTAGCGTCTTGGACGTCCCGGTCATATCAACGGTTGAGGTCCCGGCCGTAATCGTACCACTGGTTAAATCGAGGTTGCCGGCGATGGTGTGAGTGGCGTTGGCCAAGGTGATCGAGCCGGCCAGATTAACATTATTGAGTGTTTTGCTGTTGGAGGTCAGGGTTTTGCTTGCACCACTCATCGTCAGAGTGCCAGAATTATTGTTGAAGGTGGTGACATTCGTCAGATCGAAGTTGCCACTCATCGTCCAGGTGCCTGAACCCATGCTGACCGTGACCGCGCCATTGGCCGTCGAAGTCGTAAAATTACCGGTAACAGTCACCGTGGTGGGGTTGTTGGTCGCACCATCCAGGAGCAGGGTGCCGGTGCCCGTCGTTTGCAAGTCCAGGCTACTGGAGAAGGTCGGGGTCACGGCAGTGCCGAAGATCAACTGGCGAGCAGAACTGGTGCCGTTGAGGCCAACGACCGCGCCGCCGAAGGTGCGGTTGGGAATGGTCTCGTTGCCGTTCACCACATCAAAACGGAAAGCCGAGGACAGGGTGCCGCTGGTGGTGACGGTCGTGGCGCTGTTCTGGTACACGAGCGTCCCGCTCCCCGTGATGGTGCCGTTGAGGGTTAGCGACGTTCCGGAGTTCGCCGAGAGTGTCAGCAGCCGGCTGGCGTTGATGGTTAGGGTTGGGGCGGCATCGACCTGCAACGTGTTGGACACGGTCAGGTCGGAAGTCGCCAGGTCATGGTGACGGTGGTCAGATTGGTGGTCGCATCCAGCGTCGAGCTCGTCAGGTCAAGATTATTGGCCACGGTGAAGCTGTCGGCCAGCGTCACCGCGCTGGAAATGGTCAGGTTATAAAATGTGTCACCATTCGAGGTGAGGGTTATACTCGCCCCATTGATGGTGAAGGTATTACCCGTGCCGGCCGTATACGTCAGCGGTCCTCCACCTGCCCAGTCGACGTTCCCAGAGACGGTCCAGGTTCCGGTCCCGGCGTTAAAGGTGGGCGAGTTACCCGTATTCGTGGTGAAGTCGCCGCTGATGGTGACGGCCGGATTCCAGGTGGAGCCATCAACGGTCAGCACGCCGGTGCTCGTGTTAGTCGGGGTGAAACCGGCGGACAACGTCAAGGTCTGACTCCCAGCGGTCCCCAGCTGGACGGTACAATTGTTGGTGGTGGTGTCATATGGCAAAACGGTCCCGCCATAAGTGCGGGCCGAAAGAATGAGGACACTGTTGGCCACCTGACCACAGTCCATCCGCAGTTGCGAGTTGATCGTCCCGCTCGTCGGGAACGCCGTCGTCGTTCGATAAATCAGGACCGAGGTGCCGCCGATAGTTCCGTTGAGCGTCAAGCTGGTGCCCGAGGTAGCCGAGAGTGTGACCGTACCGGACAGCGTGTAGGTTTTGTTCGCATCAACGGTTAAAAGATTGGAAACAGTTAGTGCCCCGCTGGCGGTTGTATCGCCGCTGATCTGGAGTTGGTAGAGTGTCTTGGAGTTTCCGGTCAAGGTTTTGCTGCTGCCGTTTAGCACGAAGAGGTTATTCGTGGCGGCGGTCAGGGTTGTAATGTTCGAGAAATTTACTGCGCCAGACATGGTCCAGGTGCCCGCGCCAGTGGTAAACGTCATGGAACCCGAACCCGACTTGGTGGTGGAAAAATCACCGGTCACGTTCATGGCCGGGCTGTTCGTTGCTCCCGCAATCGTGAATAACTGGGTTTGACTGCTGCCCGTGGTAAATGTGAGTGCGCCGGACACGGTAATCGTTTGACTGCCGGCCGTCCCAGGCGTAATGGTTCGGGCATTGGCTGTATTGCTATACAGGTCGAGTGCACCGCCAAAGGTCCGCGCCGGGACGCTCATGTTGCCGTTGAGCGCATCAAGCCGCACCGCGCAGTTGACCGACCCACCACCTGATGGGAAGGTTGTGGCCGAGTTTTGGTAAATGATCTGCCCAGCACCCGAGCAGGTTCCCGTGTTGGTGAAGGTCGTGCCACTATTTCCCGACAAGGTCAAGGTGATACTACTGTTGATACTCAAGGTTGACGTGTTGGCAATCGTCAGCAAGGTGTTGACGGTCAAACTGGTCGTTTGCAGCGTGACCGTGTCATTGGCGGAAGTAATTTGCAGGTTGGCCAAAGTAGCGCTACCACCGGTCAGGGTTTTCCCGCCGGTGCCGTTCATGATCAAGTTATTCGTGGCTGTCGCCGTGACCGTGCAATTCGTGAAATCCGTGTTCCCGGAAATGGTCCAGTTCCCGGTACCGGTAATGATCGTCGGTGCGCCGGTCGACCCCTTGGTACAGCTAAAGTTACTAGACGCGGAAATGACGTTGTTATACGTGCCGCCATTCGAAGCATCGAGGGTGACGCTGGCCGTATTATTGGCGTTGACCGACAGCGTCGTTTCGCTGATCGTTTGGCCCGTGGCCGTGCCGACGAAAACGCTGCGGGCCGAGGTTGAGTTGCTGTAGGCTTCGATCCCGCCGCCGTATGTCCGACTGACCGCATTCAAGTTCCCATTGGTCGCGTCGTAGCGAACGGTGGCGTTGACTGTTCCCACCGTCGGAAAAGCATTGGAGGTGGCGCTGGCATACGATATCGTGCCGCTGCCGCCGATCGTGCCGGTGGAGTTCAGTGACAACGAGTTGGTGGCACTATTCAGCGTCAGAAACGTGAAGATCGTGCTATTAATATTCCAGGTCGTGCCGGCGGCCACGGTCAGGATGTTGGAAATGGTCAGGTTACTCGTTTGCAGGGTGTACGAAGCTGACCCGGAAAGGGTGACATTGTACAGTGTGTTGCTGCCGCCGGTGACGGTGTTGGATGTCCCCGAGAGCGTCACGGTCTGGGAATTGGCGGTCACCGTGCCGCCAGTCATATCGAGATTGCCGGCAATGGCTGTCGCGTCGCCGAGTGTGGCCGCGCCGGAGATGGTCAAATGTTGCAAGGTGTTACTGGCGGTGGTCAGAGTTTTGGTTGACCCGGCGTTCATGGCAATCGTATTGCCGCTGGTAATAGTCACGGTTCCGTTCGTCAAGTTGACCGCGCCGGAAAAGGTCCAGGTGCCGGTGCCAGTGGTCCAACTGGGGAGACCGGTTGATCCTTTACTAAAGGTAAAGTCACCCGTCACGCTGACCGCCGGATTATTCGTTCCCCCGTCAAGCGTAGAGTTTTGCGAGGTTGGTGCGTTGATCGTCAAGGCGCCTTGGAAGGTTGTCGCTCCGCCGAGGATGACGCTTCGCGCGGCTGACGTACCGCCGTTGAAAACCGTCACGTCTCCGCCGAACGTGGTGCCGCTGGTGACCGTGATATTACCATTACGATCATCCAGACGAACTGGTACGGAAACCGTGCCGGTGGCCGGCCAGTTTGTAGTTGACTGATAGATCAGGAGACCGGACGATCCGGAGGCCGTCCCGTTACTCGTAAACGTCCCGGACATCGACAACGTCTGCGACCCAAAGGCTAAGGTCGCCCCGCTATTCGTGGTCAGGTTCGTTGGGGTGGCTCCACCAGTCAAGGTGACCGTTCCGGCGGCCGAAATAACCAGGGTTGTTGGGCCGGTTGAAGACAAGTTGAGATTGGTCGTCGCACCGCTCATGGTTAAGGTGCTGTTGGAACCGAAGTCGCTGGTTGTATTACAGTTGGCAAGATTAAAGTCTCCGGTCGATGTATTCGAGCTGGTGCCCATCAAGATACGCTTGGTCCCGCCCGACGTACAGCTCGCGCCACCGACGGAAACCGTCGCATTGTTGGTCCGGTTATCGAAACGCGTGTCACCAGTTGATGAGGCGTCAACGGTCAGGGCGCCGGTGATCGTCAGTGAGCCGGAAGCCGGAATGATTGAACCGCCGGTTGAGGTGGCGGAGGTGATTTTGACGGCGCCACCGAGCGTCCGGGCGGACATCGTAATATTACCATTAGAAACATTGAGGGTCAGGGCCGAGGAAAGCGTCCCCCCGCTGGGAAACGTGGTGGTCGTCTGGTAATACAAGGTGCCGGAACCGCTGATCGTGCCGTTAAGGGTCAGGGCCGAGCCACTCGTCAGCGATAAGGTCAATGTCCGACTGCTATTGAGACTCAAGGTGCCGTTGGCCTCAACGTCCAGCACATTGGTGACCGAAAAGTCGTTAGTGGCCATGGTCATCGTCCCGGTCGAGGCTGGATTGTACGTCAAGTTGTACAGGTTCTTGCTGGAGTTGAGGGTGTTCGACGTGCCGGTCAGGGTGACCGTCGAGGTGTTTGGCGTGACCGTGCCGCTGGTGGTTAGCGTAAAGTCGCCACCGACAGACAAGGCCAGGGCTCCCGTGAAGGTCAAGCCATTGGTGCTGGTGTCGGAAAACGCACCGGTGAGAGTCGGCGAGGTGACGCTGATGGTCAGCGTCCCAGAGTACGTCGAAATCGTCAGGCTGGTCATCGACGCCTGGGCCGAGGCGTCCCAAGTCGAGTTATTATCCGGTGAACCGCCGGCTGATCCATCAAACACAATGGTATCGCCCGAGGCCGGAGCGCCGCTGGGGCTCCAGTTGCCGGAGGTTGACCAGTTGGCATCAGCGCCGCTGCCGATCCAGACCTTGGTCGCGTCGGCGGCCAGTTCCCATTGACGTGATTCGTGAAAACCTCCCATCGTGAGTGGGCCTAGGGGGTAGACACGCGGCGAAGGGTTCGGGGGATCGAAGGCATAAGAGAGGGTGTAGGTCTGCCCCGCTTTCCAATCGACCGTCCATCCGACTGTTTGCTGTTCGGGATCAAGGGTGGGGACCACCGCTCCCCCATCGGAAATCTGGTAGAGTCGAAAGCTCTGAGGAGCGGTCTCCGTCACCGTGCCTTGGTAGTCCTGGTTGGCCACAATGGAAAACCGCGCCGTGTAATCGGCCACCGGGTACAGCCGGGTCGCGGTACCCGCGCGGCTGATGTCGAATGGTACCTGGTTCCGAACCTCAAATGAGTCATCGATACTAAAGGAATCGCTGGCTCCGGTCCGCGCTTGGCCGGCCGTCTGGACACTGGTCATATGCAGCTGGTACGCTCCTGCTTCGGCCACCACGTATTGTGCCGAGTAGTCAGGGTTATCGGTGACGCTATGATCGTCACAAGTATAGTTCCGAACGATTGAGCCGTCGCCCGTGGACAGCGTCGTCTTCTGGCCGCTCGGACTTGTCACCTCCAGGGTGAGATCGGATTCGCACAGCGTCTTGCCCGTCGCATCAAGCGTGGTCATATCAAACCGCGCCGTCTCGCCCGGACGATAGACTGATTTTTCCGTGTTGACCACCAGAACGCCCCAGACAAAGGTTTGCGTGTCGACCACGGGGGTTGGTTGTTGGCTATCATAGGTGACTTCAACCGTGTATCGTCCCGGATGAAATCCATTTGAGCGGTCAATCACGAGTTGGCGTGGCACGTCGGCCGCCGTACGATCAGCCAGATGGACGTCTGATGGTTGACTGAAGGCGTCGATCAGCCGGACACGCTTGATTGGCCCTCGCACCGGATCATTGCTGGGCGGCAAAACAAAGCTTGGGGAATCCTCGCTGCGAAAGAGGGTCTTCGAGGCTTGGAGTGACGTGACGACCTGTCCACGAAGACTGCTCGGTGCTTGCAACACCCCATGCATGACTTTCGCCGGGTCACCGTTCGCATCGGAAGCAATTTGCCACTGCCGCCGCTCGGCAAAATCGGGCTCCAGCGTGATACCTCCCCCAATCTGCATTGGTCCCGTTTGGAACAAGGCGGGCGAAATGTCTGGAGCTTGGAACGTATAGCCGAGGTAATATGTTTTATCTTTCTGCCATTCGACCGGCCACGAAACGATTTGTTGGTGGTCATCATCAGGATCCGGTTGGATGGTCCCGCCGGCCAGAATATGGGACAGCGCAAAATCTGAGGGTACGCGCTCGGTCACGATCCCTAGGTAGTCGCGGTGCGGCGTGATGGCCATCCGAGTCGGATACGCCGCCGGGGGGTAAATCCGGGTGGGATATTCCACCCGATCAACTTCAAACTTCTGACTCGGTGCCGCCTGGAATGTTTCGTCCAGGCTCCGTTTACCGGCCGGGGTCTTGGCCTCAAGATGCACATAATAGAGACCTGGTATGGCTGGCGTATAGCCAAAAGCATAATCAGGTTCGTTGGTCACCCCTTTATCAATACAATGCTTGTTAACCGCGACGGAGTGATCGCCGGTCGTGTTGCTACGGACGCCGCCGCGGGGATCGGTAATTTTGACCAGGAGGTTTGCACCGCAGAGCGTCCGCCCCTCATCATCGAGCACACCGACGCCGATTGATTCTTGGCTGCCAACATTGATCGTCGCTTGCCGGAAATTGAGGGCCACCACCCCCCACAGGAATACTTTACTGATCGTTTCGACCTGCCCATCAGGATCACGGACCTGGAGATGCACCACATATTTTCCTGGATGGAGCCGGTAGGTATCCAGCTTAATATTCAGGTTGGCGGACGAACCGTCCCGAGTCTCTGTCGCCACATACTTGGCCGCATACTCTGTGCCGTGACTGTCGAACACTTTCACCGCCTCCAGCTGCCACTCGTCATACGAGGTCGTGACGAAGAGGGCGTTTTTGTGTGGCCGACGGGTGGGTAGGGTCAAGAGGGGCTGGCGGGAAGCATCATAGCTCGCTTGCGAAAAAGCGGTCAGACGATCAAGCTGGGCTTGCTTCTCTGGAACGTTCGCCTTCGACGGAGGGAGGATCGGCGTGGCCGTGATGCCGATGCCATCAAGCCACAAGGTCGTGACGCTAGCAATATCCACGTCGGCCACCAGTCGAATCTGAATTGTGCTCAAGTGTTTGCTGAGCTCAGTCGACAACGTTACTGGTCCGCCCAATGCGCCGGTTCCACTGTCCGGTACTGTCTTGATCGGCACCCAGGTCCGGCCATCGAGACTGGCGTCGATGGTGACGCTGTCCGGACTGTTGGGCGAAAATTTACCCCGGAATGACAGATGAACCACACCATCTGAGAGGTTGGTCCCCGGGCTAAGGCCATCGGCCGCAAAGTGACTGCAGGTAAGCACATTGGAGACCGCATCAAGACTTCCGGAGGTAAGCCCGGGACCCTGAGATTGTACCCGGTTGCTCGCGGCCCGAAAAACGGCCGAATTTTGCTCCGTGAACTCATGGTCGGTGGCCGAGACGGGTAATTGTATTGTTTCCGCGTTCTGGGCCCCAGTCCATCCATGACATTCAGTCGGCATGAGCGTCACCAACGTTTTGCTATTTCCTGCCTGGGCCGGTCGGAATCCGATCCAGGTACTCCCCACCATCAAGAGGAAGGCAAACGCTAGTCCGATCCTGATCGGACCTCGAATCTGCGGTTGACCCAGCCAATGATGATTCGGCGCCCTCTTTTTTTCCATCTGCCCGTGCGTCCTCTGCCAGAAGGAGAGAACGACGCCTTTCTCGAAGCGCCGGTCGCGGCGCTGGCCGATGCGGACGGCG
This sequence comes from Candidatus Kerfeldbacteria bacterium, assembly GCA_016194465.1. Taxonomy (GTDB): domain Bacteria; phylum Patescibacteriota; class Patescibacteriia; order SBBC01; family CAIJZX01; genus JACQBO01. Next base: position 1,439 of record JACQBO010000005.1, on the reverse strand, counting down.
GTCAGTTTCCCCTTGTGATCCCAGCCGCGCAATGTATTGGGGTGGACCCCAAGCAGCCGCGCGGTTTGGCCCAGACTCAGGAGTTTCGGCAATGTGGGCCAGTCGATTTTGGCTGTTGGCCTGGCCGGAAAGGCCGATGTAAAAAAAGCTGCCCACCATCGGCCAAAAGCGTGATTACTTTCCTGGTGTCCGAATCTTTGTCTTTTTTTCATTTCCAACTGGTGTTCTTATTATACTACAAAAAATCGGAAAAGTCAAATGACGATGCGGCGTGAATTCTGCCCTAAGGTTAGTCAAGAAAAGAGAAGAACTTACTAAAGTTTTCATGGTCTTGGCACAAGTCCTCCGCTCCTTTTTCGCCCATCTCGCCACTAGGGTTCCCTCGGATGTTTGGGGTTGGCGTCATACAGAATTACGCTGGGTGCTTGATTGCCAAAGACCCACAGAGCCGATATACTGTGTCAGCACTCTATGGCCACTCCCCCTCCTCACCTGCACCCGACCGAGTCCAGTCTCACAATCCAACCGCGGGTGAGCCCGGCCGCTACATTCCCCCGGCGTCATCACCGCTTACGGTGGTCCTTGTTGTCGCTCAGTGGCATCGTGATCATCTTGCTCGGTCTTGCTGGATGGATTGGCTACCGAGCCATTGCCGTGGTCAACACAAAAAAAGATGGCGGCCAGCGGGTTTCTTTTTTTCAGCAACTCACCCACCTTGTCACGGCCAGCAACCAGCAACTTCAGGGCGAAAATGATGACCGGGTCAACATTCTTCTCCTGGGTATTGGCGGCCCTGGCCACGACGGTCCCTACCTGACGGACACCATGATCGTCGCCAGCTACAAACCATCAACCCGTCAGCTCTCCTTATTGTCCATCCCCCGTGACTTGGTGGTTAACATCCCCGGATATGATTACCGCAAAATCAACAATGTCCTATCGTTTGGACGAGATATAAAATACCCGGGCGGCGGTGAGACTCTGACCACCAAAGTCGTCAGCGACCTCCTGGGGATTCCTATTCAGTATTACGCCCGCGTGGACTTCAAGGGTTTTGCCGAAGTCATTGACCAAGTCGGTGGGGTCAATGTCACGGTTGATCAGGCCTTTACCGATTCCCAATATCCGACGGAAAATTATGGCTATCAGACGGTTTGGTTTAAGGCCGGTCCGCAGCAGATGAACGGCGATCTCGCCCTCAAATATTCCCGTTCTCGTCATGGCAACAACGGTGAGGGGTCCGACTTCGCCCGCGCGCGGCGGCAGCAAAAAGTTATTTTTGGACTAAAGGAAAGGCTCCTCTCCTTTGGCACCTTGGTGAACCCCAAAAAAATTTCCGACATCCTTGGCTCCCTGGGCAGTCATAGCCAAACCAACATGGAGGTATGGGAAATGGCTCGTTTAGCCCAGCTCGTTAGCAGCATCAAGTCGACCGATAT
>JACQBO010000074.1 GCA_016194465.1 Candidatus Kerfeldbacteria bacterium | reverse complement strand
CCTTCACTTTTTTATAAAAAAATAAATAGAACTAACACCCAGACCCAGAAGATGGCGATCCACAAAGCTATCTCGGCGTGGCAAGCTATCTCTATGTAGACGGCGATCCAACTCTGAAGAGTGACCCCTCGGGGAGGTCTTCCAGTTGGTTTGAAAGAAACGCTGGCTCAATTAACGCTTGGGTTAGCCCGATCGCTGGCGGTCTTCTGGATATTGCCGACGGCCCAACTTGGCTTGGAGATGCTCTTGGTGAAGCAATAACTCAGATACACCAAGACGCCGCGGCCCATACACCGGCGTACAAGGTTCCCTACCGAGCTGCAGCCAGCGGTGCGAAGGGGCTCGCTTATGGTGCTGTGGGTGCTGGAATCGTCGCCATTGCCGCGGCTCCTTTTACCGGAGGGGTATCGCTGCTTGCCTTGGCGGGTGCAGGGGCGTTCACAGGGGCAGTGATCAGCGCGGTGGCGGATCCAGTTGTCAGCCCGGCTACACAGCGGCTCGCTGATAAGTGGGCGAATCTTCCGAAGAAGAGCCCGCCGATGAAGAAGACGCAGAAGATAAAGAAGCGCGGTCGTTAGTGCGACTGCTGTCGACCATACACGGTTTGGCGTAGACGCAAGTAGAAGACGGCCTGAAACAGTTGAAGTGGAATGAGGACGGCGGCAAGTGTTGAGAAGCTATGCGGCACAAGGGTGAGCCACATAGTCCATTGCGTCCATCGTGACAAGCGTACTGTGCCAATGACGTTCGCCACGGCGAGGGCGAATTCCAGGAGGGCAATCCAAAAGATGATCTCCGCGCGAGCGCTCCCCCCGAGCCGATCCTGGCTCTGCAATCTAGTAAGAATAATGGCACTCAGGTAATAGAGCCCGGCGACACTCTGGAGAATGATGATGGTTATTCGCGTGAGCCTATTGTTGGGGGATAAGTGGGGTTCCTTCATTGGTGGAATGCGATAGGAAAGTCTTGGTGAGGTGCGTGAGCAGTTGAGTGATGAGATCCAGAGATGCGTATTATAGCATGCGAAGGAAACCAGGGCAAGGTCGAGGGGTTGGGAAATGAGATTTAATACTCTAGTATACATTATGGCGCATCGCTCCCTTAGAGTGCTGGTAGCGCTTGCGCTTGCCGCGACATATCTGCTCCCGACTTCGGTTGGCCTGGGGATGGCTTCCGAAATCGTGAGATCGGGCAGTGCATTCGACCACGGTGGGCTCGCAACCTGTCGGTCGGGTCGGCTCGGTGTTAGTTCTATTTATTTTTTTATAAAAAAGTGAAGGTTCGTTTTCAGAAAAATGGCTATTCTTAGCGCTTTTTGTTTTTCTAAAGCGGCTGGAATAGTCACTTTTTTATAAATTTTTGTATGTAACTAACACTGAGGGGTCTTGATTCCGAAGTTCTTCTACAAGGTGGTCGTCTGCGGCACGGACGAGAGCAAACTCTCCGCCGCTGCCTTCTTGATGAGCCAGGAGGACCTGCTGGCCACGATCGACCGGCTCCGGGAGGAGAAGCTGACCGAGGCGGAAGCCCAGCTCTTCCAGGTCTCGGTCGGGGACATCGAGACCCTGACCGGTCTTGACCTCGGTCCCCTCCGACAGGCCGATACCCGGGTGGAAGAAGTCGCGGCGGGCGCCCAACCGCGGCTCATTGATCGATTGGAGGACATTCGCCTTGTGTAGTGGATCGGGCAGGGTGGGGATTACCGATCTCGTCGGGCACCGGTGAAGGAAGAAGAGCACACCGTCAGGCATCGCCATACCTACACCATTGAGCCCCCTGTGGTATACTGCCGAGAGTATCTAACCATCACTAATCAGGAGAGGAGATCGGATAATGAGAGTTCGGCAAATCCATTTCCTAAGTATACTAGTAATCGGCATCGTCGTTGTTCTCATCATGTCCATCAGGTCCGGCTGGTCGGGAGGGGGGCAGCGCACGGATAGCGATGCACAGGTTCAGCCCGGATACAAGGTTGCGTGGGAATCGACCCTCGTAACCGTCCGGGTGGCCCGAGGATCATCTACCACACTGATCGTCCGCGGAAGGACCAAGGTGGCCATTCCGGCGACGACCACGAGGATGACACCCTCCCTCCAGGAGTTCATCACGCCTTCTCCCGCCTCGCTGCCGGCCCTTGCGCCGAACAGTGTCATCACGATCGACCTTCAAGCGACTGTTCCGAAGGATGCGAGTTTGGGCGTGACCTCCGGAACATTGCACCTTCGGGCGGGGTCCGCGACCCTGTCGAAGCCGCTTCCTGTCAACCTTGTGGTCGTGGAGACTCCGCCGGACACCACCATTTCGGCGGTCGGTCTGACCCTGCGCTATCCCACATCCTGGCACCTCAACCGCAACCTCATCGACCAGGGCGTCGTAGCCCTGGATGACTTTGGCGGCCAGTACGCCGAAGGTGGCGTTCCGCCACCGGAGGGAGCAGAAGTCACCATTTCGTCAGGGGCGGCCCCCAAGATATCGATCCCGGATCTCATCGCTCGCGACTTAGGCGGCACGACCATCGAGTCGACAGTCGCGGATTCAGTCGGTGGGGTGCCTGCGACCCGAGTCACCTACTCCTACAGTCTCGATCCAGCCCCCCAGCGGCGGGATATCATGCTCTTCGTCGTCCACGGGAGCCTGCTTTATCGGTTCTCGTTCTCCGTACTTGCCGGAGCCGCAGGAGAGTCTACTGCCCGCCAGGCCTTTGAGACGCTGTTGTCCACCGTGCAGTTCACGCAATAGGGGGGATTGAACGTGCGGATAATATGCGCAGCAGGTCGTGCAGCAGCCCTGACGATTGTCCTGATCATGTTTCTGGCTGCACCACAGTCCTTCGGGGCGCCGTGTACGCTCCAAGCCGACGATGCCGACCAATACCTTCGGTCCAAGAATTCCCCCATCGCCGGCAGTGGTAGTGTGTTGATTCAAGCTGGAAGGCAATGGAATATTGACCCGCGTCTGGTCATCGCGATCGCCGGCCAGGAGACCACCTTCGGCACGAACTTAGGCTGCAATACTCAGTACAACGCATGGAGTTGGTTCTGGAACCACTGTTAGTTCTATTTATTTTTTTATAAAAAAGTGAAGGTTCGTTTTCAGAAAAATGGCTATTCTTAGCGCTTTTTGTTTTTCTAAAGCGGCTGAAATAGTCACTTTTTTATAAATTTTTGTATGTAACTAACAGCCTGAAAAAAGCTAGAACTTTTTTATCCACAGCAATAATTATACTTTTATAACATTAAGTGATAAGGTGTTCTTGAAATATTATAAATATTTATAAATTCTACTGTGATTAGTCGGGAAATTACTGAGAAAATCCAAATATTACAATCGGACTACACGTTAGCTGAGATCGGACGTATTTTACATATTAGCTACCCTACTGTCTTAAAATACTCTCGGCAAGAAAGTATTAGTAAGGTTCCTGTCTCAGACAAACTCGTGATGAAGCCTTATGTGTCTTCAGACTTAATTATTCCTTTTACCGACGATATTGATCGCTATATGAGATCAGGACTTGTCTCAAGTCGAAAACTAGAATACTTACTACGCCAAAAAGGATATAAAGGTAGTTATCAGACGCTTCATAAACACGTTAGGAGAATCCGTATAGAACAGACAATAAAGAAAACTGATGCCTATTTTCGAGTAGAAACTCCTGCCGGAGAACAAGCTCAGGTTGACTGGGGATATTTTGGAAAAATTCCGGTTAATGGTGAGAAAGTACGTTTGTATGGATTCGTCTATGTTCTTTCCTATAGCCGGGCGATGTATGCGGAATTTGTTTTAAGTCAACGCCAAAAAACGCTTCAAGACTGCCATATCCATGCTTTTCAATATCTTGGTGGGATTCCAAAAAAAATTCGTTACGATAACATGAAAACCGTAGTTATCAGCCGCAAGAAGCTCAATGGTCAAGAAGTTGCAAACTGGAATTTTGATTTTAAAAATTTCGCACATTACTTCAAGTTTGAGCCAGAATTATGTCCTAGATATTATCCTCGTTCAAAAGGTAAAGTAGAGGCACGAGTAAAATATTTTAAAACGCACTTTTTCCACGGAGAAGCTTTTGGAAAAACATTCAAAGGAATTGATGAACTGAACGAGAGATTAAGAGAATGGCTTGATACTCATGCGAATAAACAAGAGCACCCATTTCATAAGAAAAGATATATTCAAGAATTCTGGAATGAAGAAAAGAAGTCTTTGATTCCAATGAGTAGCTTTGGCGAATTTTCTAATATTGCTCCCCAAGTCCGCCGAGTTTCAGGCGTATCAATGGTTTCTTATAAAAGCGCTTCTTACTGGGTTCCGAAAGAACATGTACATCAGAAAGTTGAAATAAGGGAGGTCATAAGAGATGGAAGCGTATTTCTTGAATTTCATGCTAAAGCAGGAAAAATCGCTGAGCATCTTTTAGCCCCCTCTGGATCATGGATTTTACCGGATGATCAAAGCCTCATTAAAACAAAAGGTAAAAAGGATGACATCGAAAACCGGGTAAAGCAACACCCAATTTATAACCTGCAAATTGACATCAGAGAACTTGATTATTATCAAAAGCTGTTATAGAGGAGCTTGAATCCTATGGGACGAAAAAAAATTCCACGATATATATTCGACGACCAAGCAGATCCACAAGCGCGAGTAGAGAGAACTTTACGAATTATTGACTGTGAAGAAGCAGTACGAGCCCTACCCGAAGTCCTTCAAGAGGCCTACGACCGAAAACTTTCCCATCTTGATTTTATTAATCTGTTACTCGATCCGGTCATGCATAAGCGCGAAGCTGAACGTGTTGAGCGCTGGCAAAAGCAGGCTCGTTTCCCATGGTTAAAGACTTTAGAATCCTACAATTTTAAACATCCTGACTTTATTGATGAAGCAAAAGTAAAACGTTTAGCTCAATGTGACTGGATTGATAATGGAGCGAACGTTATTTTCTTCGGACCTTCTGGCGTCGGTAAAACACATTTGTCTATTGCTTTGGGGCTTGAAGCTATCAACAGAGGTTATGAAACAAGATTTGTTACTGTTGATCGTCTAACGGAAATGATTAGTGTCGCCATGGGAAAAGATAAAAATCAGGGGGGAGGCGAAAATCGCAAAAAGTTATTGAGCGGTTTTGCAAATGTAAAACTTCTGATTCTTGACGAGCTTGCATATAGCAAGATAGATCAAGAAGTCTCGGATTTTTTATTCCATCTTATTTGTCGGAGGTATGATTTAAATACCTCGACTATTTTTACTTCCAATGAAGGTCTGATGGAATGGGATAAATTTTTTCTCAATAATAAGGCTCGCGCAATGGCTGCGATTGACCGTATACTAAGGGATTGTGTTGATGTAAATATTCGAGGCAAGTCATTCCGTTCGGCCGGTCTTCAACTTTCAAATTATAGGAAGCCGGGAAGAGGTGCTTCGGCGAAATAAATTGCTTATTATCTAAGATAAACTTTATGGATGGCACAAAGATGAGCAAACAAGAATTCTATAAAATATTTGCGAACCCCTTTTATTGTCTATCGAGTATCAACGAGGTATTCATGAAAGAGCATCGACCGATGGTGAGCGAAGAAGAATTTATCCAAGGAGGAATAAAAATAATTGAAGAGATAGGGGTTGAGAAATACCTAAGGTACTTGCTAGAAAATCTTAAAGGAAATTATGATTAAAGGGCCCTGGCCCTTAGCCCGAATTTTATCGACCTAAATATTTTTTCTTATTTTGCGCCTGTTCTTCCAGTGTTTTGGCAAAAATAGTCTGCCCACTCGGGGCGGTCAAATAGTACCAATACTCGTTCGCCACCGGATGCACCGCGGCCTCGAGGGCTGACAGACCGGGATTCCCAATCGGCCCCGGCGGCAAGCCTCGGTTTCGATAGGTGTTGTAAGGCGAGTCAATCTGGAGATCGGCCGCGGTCAGAACGTGATTCTTTTTACCGATGGCAAATAAGACGGTCGTATCCGCGTTGAGCCCGGTGCCAGCGCCAATGCGACGCCAGAAAATATCAGCCGCCATCGCCCGATCACGCGCTGACTGCAGTTCTGCTTCCAAAATTGAAGCCATAATCACCTCCTCGTAAACGGAGTGGCCGGAAGTCGTTGTCGCTTGGCGAAGATCCGTTGAGAATTTTCGATCAAAGTTGTCGAGAAACTTTTTGAGTACTTGACTCGCAGTCGAATTCTTAAAGAAGTTATACGTATCGGGGAACAAGAATCCTTCGAGACCGCTTGTCGGTAATTGATTCGGTAGCCAGGCGTATGTGTCGAGTTTTAAATCCGGAAGTGAGGCTGGCTGCTTCACTGCATCAAGAAAGACATTACGTGCCATGACCTGGTTGGCGCCTAATAGTTCAGCGATTTCAAGGTTGGTTTGCCCTTCCTTGATGGTCACCCAGACGTTATCCGGGTTTGGTCCAATGGTCAACGCGTGCACAATCTGGCGGATTGATTGGTGGGCCGGAAACACATATGTTCCTTTTTGTAGTGACGAACGCGCGCCGATCAGCAGCACATAGAGATTAAACTTCCATGGCGCGGAGATGAGATGCTGCTGGTATAAATGTGCCGCCACAGCTCTGACCTTGTCTCTGTCGTTGACCACAAATGTCGTCGTGGTTTTAACAGCCGATTCGGGTTGACGCACGGTGTTCAAAAACATCCCGCTCCCAATTCCCAGGACCAAAACCAACCCGCCGATTGACCAAAAAAGATATTTCATTAGAGATATCGATGATGACGCTGCTTAGTCATCTCGGCGACCAGCTGCTTCACCGACTGTGATTCATGTTTGGGACAAATAAGCAAAGCATCCGGTGTGTCAACGACGATCATGTCATGGAGACCGGCGGTGGCAATGAGTTTCTTTCGTGAACCATAGATGAGGTTCCCCTGCGAATCAAAGCTGACATGCTTCCCCAGGACGATATTAGCCGCCGGATCGCCGGAGAGCATGTCATAGACCGACCGCCAGGTGCCAATATCCGCCCAGGCAAAGGAGGCCGGAATGACCAGCATCGACCGATCATGTTCCATGATCCCATAGTCAATGGAAGTTTTTTGCATTTTCGGAAATAGACGTTTGATTGTTTGTTTCTCACTTGGGGTGTCAACGGCGGCTTCAATGAGTTTTAAGATTCGATAGGATGCCGGCATCCAGCGGCGAAATTTTTCCAACATCGCGTCAACGCGGAAAACAAACATCGCCGGATTCCAAAGATAACGTCCGCTGCGGAGATACTGCTGGGCCGTCTTCAGATCAGGTTTTTCTACAAACCGATCGACGTGATAATATCGCTGTCGGCCGATGCGTCCGGCAAAACGCCCCAGCTTGATGTAGCCGAGACCGGTGTCTGGTGAACGGGGTTCGACACCGACCATCGCCGTCCTCTCTGGATATTTCGCCACCAGCTTTTCCGCCGACCGTAAGATACGCAGATACGTGGGCACATCCTTCATATAATGGTCAGAGTTGGCCGTGTATACGATTTCTTTAGGATTCCGTTTATGAAGTACCGCTGCTGCCAGCCCGATGGCGGCCGCTGTTTCTCGCCCCACCGGCTCAAGAATATAATGGTCCGGACCCAAGGTCGGTAGCTGCGGCCGTAAAAAAGGTGCCAGCTTGATGCTCGTTGAAAGAAAAACATCATGGTTACCCCAACCCTGCCTGATCCGGCCATATGTTTTTTGCAACAGGGTTTGGTTATCGCCAAACGGCTGACTTTGTTTTGGCTGGGCCCGACGGGATAAAGGCCACAGCCGCGTCCCGCCACCCCCGGCCATGATCACAATTTTCATGTCTTAGGACTGGCCAGAAACGATAAGCGGCACAAACTGAAATCCTGGGAATCGCTGTTCATGGAAGGTAGTATCGCCTGTTTTGCGGATCAGGGCAAGCTCTTGCACGATGTCGCCAATCGGGATGATGAGTGACCCGCCGATGCGCAGTTGAGCCACCAGCGCTTTTGGGAGCTCGTGGCTAGCGGCGGCAACATGAACATGATCATACGGCGCATCCTGGAGCCATCCCTGATACCCATCTCCCCGATGATACGTCACATGTGGGTAGTGGAAACGTGCCACGTTCTGTTGTGTTCGCTCCACCAGTTGCGGAATACGTTCCAAGGCGACCACCCGGCCCCGGTGCCCGACGAGCTCGGCCAGGAGGGCCGTCACCCAGCCTGACCCTGATCCGATATCAAGACATGTGTCTCCCTGGTGTGGTTGCAGGAGTTCCATCATGATGGCCACGGTCAGCGGCTGGGAAATTGTCTGCCCAAATCCGATCGGCAAGGGAATATTTTCGTAGGCCTGCTCCGCCACGGCTGGTGGGACGAACCAGCGTCGATCAACCCGCCGAAAGGCAGCTATGATTTCCGGCGTATGCAATACGTCGCTGCCGGTTAAGGTTGCGATCAGTGATTCGTGAGACCCTTGCATTTTTCTGTTAGGCATGCTATACTACAAAGGCTAAGAAATGGTGGACGCGCTTTGCAGCGCGTTTTTTCATTGTAGCAAAAACAAACACGAAAACACATGCCTCAGTTTTTCCCTCGCCCTGGCGAGGTTACCTTTCGGCCCGCCGATCGGAATTTCTGCCTTCATCGGGGTCAATCCTCCGAACTTGATCCGGCTCAATCTCGCCAACCATCCGCTCGCTCGTGGGGTCGATGGTTTCTGTTGGGTCTGGCCGTGACGTGTACCTTTGTTGCGCACCCGGGCGTTGTCGCCGCGGCTCTAACCGCCGACGAAATTCGTCTAGGCACGAACATAGCTCGAGCCGAAGACCATCTTGTCACTCTCAATGACAGTCAGAGCCTTGATGCCGCGGCGGCGGCCAAAGCCAAAAACATGATCGCCGAAAATTATTTTAACCATGACGCACCGAGCGGCTGGTCGCCTTGGTATTGGTTCCAGCAAGTCGGCTATGCTTATACGGCCGCGGGCGAAAACTTGGCGATTGATTTTGTGGATAGTGCAGACGTGATTCAAGCCTGGATGGAATCGCCGGACCATCGTCAGAATATTTTAAACGCGAAGTATCACGATCTTGGCGTTGCCGTTCTTCCCGGCACCGTTGATGGCCGAGAGACGACAATCGTTGTCCAATTATTTGGAAGCCGAACGGTTCCCGCTGCCCCCGTAGTTGTCATCCCCACACCAGCGCCGAAGAAAGCGACTCCAGCTCCTATGGCCAAACCTGTTGTGCCAGATGCAGTCGCAGTCGTCCAGGCCGCGGCCACGCCAAAAGTGCCTAGCTTGGTCCTCCCGGACGGAGTGGACCAGCCGGTTTTAACGTTCTCCCTGGTTGAGCCAGCCCGGTGGACTGAAGCACCCGCCCTCCAGACCCGACTGGTTCCTGATCCTCAGGTAGCTGGGATCGAGGTTGGTGGGCCTGATCAGGGACCACGAGCCGCTCTGCCCGCCCGCTTTTCGAACGATCTCCCAACTATAACCCTGATGGCCATGGCGGCCGAGCTAATTTTTTTGGCCATCTTGCTTGGTCTCAAAAAATACCCAGGCTTTGCTCTGAAACTCCAGGTGATATAGATATTTGTAGAGCTTATCAGGATCACCCCAATTTTTGGGCTTTTTTACTTATCCACAAGCGAAAAATGCCATCGTTTGTTAAGAAAATTGGCATTTGTTCGTCATGGGCAAATAGTGGTAGACTAAGGCTGCAATTTTCCATGGAGGGACCTCAACGAAAGGTGGGATCTCAGTTTGCGTTACATGGGCAGGGCCGAATGTACCTAAAATGGCCCAACTTCCTTCTTGACAAAACGCTATTGAATCAGTACGCTCCTTCAAGGTTAGAATCCTTTCGCTCCTTAGTTTCGATACTTCTGGCCCCATATAGCCGGTTAGCTCTTTTGCAGACGACGAGAGACTAAAAAAGCCAACAAAAAGTTAAAACGATAATCCTCAGGATAGCCACTTGACATTTTTGCTAAGTGGTGGTAGGTTCTATCGTTCAATGTTTTCGCTTTCTGTTGGCTTTTTTCATAGGAAAAACCTAAAACAAAGACTCCCGTGCCATTTTTACATCGATTATTTATTATGAGGAACAGACGTATGTCTATCCAAATCAATTTCCTGAAGCGCAAGGCGCTGAAGGAGCGAGTGTGGAAAACACTCAACGTGGTCGTCGGTCTC
>JACQBO010000073.1 GCA_016194465.1 Candidatus Kerfeldbacteria bacterium | reverse complement strand
TTTGTGCAAACGATCTTTATGCCGCAGCGCGAGTAACCCCCCGAACGTGGTCGAGATAAAGGTAGCGGCCGAGAGCACAAGAGGAATAACGGGCATAGAAAAATATTACTGGCACGACCGGCACAAGCCGGCAAATGCCATATCGTGATGAGTAATCTTCAGGCCATGAGATTGTTTCAAAGACTGCAGGATATGCGATTCATGCTTCAGGTGCAGGTGCTCAACCACGCCGCAGTGATCGCAGACAAAGTGATGGTGGTGCGGTCGATCGCCGATGTATTCCACCCGGCGGGTGCCGTCACGGTAACGCACTTCCTGCACTAGACCATGATTGGCAAAATCTCCCAGCATCCGAAAAGCGGTCATTCGACTGAGGGATTGGTGGCGGTTAGCAACATCCTCGGCGGTTACCGGCCGGCGGTGCTTTGCTAACCATGACAAAACACGAACCCGGCGAGGGGTCGCCCGTAATCTAGCCTGGCGCAGCTGTGCAGAATGAGACATGAAAGTAAGTGATACTAAGTATCATATACATTACTCTCGTTAAGATACTTTGTCAAATCTTAATGATGAAACCTCATCTCCCCTGCTTCGATCCGAACCTTGGTCCAATTTTCCCGCGGCGGGATGGGGCAGGAGTAGTGCTCATTGTAGGCGCAGTAGGGATTATAGGCAAAGTTGAAATCGACCAATAGTTTCCCGGCCTCAGCTTCGCGCGGTTCAAGGTAGCGGCCGGCGCCATATGTTTCCTGATCGCTGGTGCCATCGCGGAACGGCAAGAACCAGCCCGTATCGTCTTTGTAGAGAAAAAATGCCACCGGCTGACCCTGAACCTGGAATGAGATCTTACCGCCCCGCACATACCGCTTTTGGCTGCCGGTTGACGTCGGCATCATGACAAAATCATGGGCCACATCCTCGTCCAAAGCTACGGTCAAGCGCAGACTTGGGTTTTCCGGAAAATATTTCAGTCCAGAGAAACCCGCCTGGTCTTCGGGGAGCAATGGTGAATCCGGTTGGCGGAAAAAATTGTCCTTCTGCTGTCGAAACTCTTCAAGCATCATACGTATTCAGCTCGATCAGCACGCTGTTTGCTTTGGTTAATATTTCCCGCGCCGAATGGTACGTCAAACGTTGCCGCGCTTCCTCATACGGCATCCAGCGGTGCGCTTTGAGTTCATTCTTATTGAGGCGCACGACTTGATCGCGCACCATCGCCAAATAATAGGTAACGACTTTGTGAATTGACTGACCTTCCACATTACGAAAAACATATTCTTCTTGCCAATGCGTACTATCGACTGGCTCACATTGCTTGATCCCCGTTTCCTCACGAAGTTCCCGGCGGGCCGCATCGATTTCGTTTTCCCCAAATTCTAAATGGCCCTTCGGAAACCCCCAATGACCACCAAGATGTTGCACAATCAGGTAATAGGGTGCTTGGCCGGTTTGGTAGACCGGAATGATGCCGGCCGAATATTCTTGTTTCATCGCAATCGCAAGACAATGACGTTTGGCAGGTTACGGCCCGGGCCGAGGATATAGTGTCCAGCATTATAGAGCGCCGTCGATCCGCCACCATCAAGATTGATGGCGTAGTCAAGGCCGAGGGCCGTCATGACGCCAGCCGAATCAGTGACCGTGGCCGCGTGAACCACCATCAGGTAGATGGTGTCCCCTTTCCAGCCCAGCGCGCCGCGATACGATTTGACCGTGGCTTGTTTCGTGTCCAGAATGCTGGTATCCAAGATATTGGCTTTGGCTTCAACCATGGCCGGGCCATTACTGATCGCCGCCTGTAATTTCACTCCGTAGGTTGCTTCAAAGGATGCCTTGCTGACAAAAAGTTCTGCCTGCGAGAAATAGTAGGGACGATTCACGGTGTCAAACGCTACCATTGGTTGGGTGGTGTATTTAATCCGATCATCATTGATCACGACTTGAGTAAAAGAATTATAGACCGGGAAGAGAAATGAATTTGTTTGCCCGGCGCAACTAGCGTATTCGGCCGGACAAAAATATGTGCCGTGAATTCCGGCCGTACCTAACCGCCGCCCGATGTATGAACCGAGGCTCATCACCGTACAGTTATTCGTGCAGTCCGTGTTTTGTCCGGTATCCGTCGTAATTTGCAACACCGGATCCTTCCGATCAAACGTCAACATATCAACCACAAACGATCCGCTGCCGGTCACCACCGTCTTTTGATCTTGGACAATGCCAACGTCCGGTGGGATCTGGGCGATGTTTGCATTGGTAATTCCCAAACCCAGACTCTTCATGATCGTAAACGCATCGGTTGGCCGCCCAAGGTAATAACGCTGTAAAGTCTTGGGGTACACGTACCAAGCCTCACCATTCCGTTGGACCTGGATCAGGATGTACCCCGAGAGACGCTGCCGCAGAGCCAGATCGCCTTGGTCGCTGCTGCCGGCCACGGGAATTTTTGCTAAATCGGCATTGGTAATCCCTAATCCCAAGTGCTTCATGATGGAAAAAGCGTCGTCCGGCCGGCCCAGGTAGTACCGCGTCAAGGTTTTCGGGTAGACGTACCAGGCCTCGCCGTTTTTTTCCACCTGAATCAGAATATAGCCTGATAACCGCTGGGCCAAGGTCGTGGCGTGAGTCGGAGCCGGCCGAATACACCACAAAAATCCAAGAATAAAGATAGTAATTTTCCACCGCCGGCTCATAGCATCTAGTATAGCACGACCATTTTTTTTGACCCCAGCCCAAGACCCTGATAGGATGGATCGGAAAGCCACCCCCGCCCTTTCACTTTCGACATGGAGGTCCCCATGAGCCCTACTGATTCCCCGGCCGAAGTACGGGTCAACCTGAACGACCGCCAGCAGTTTAGTCTGGCCGAAGCGGACATCATTGCCACCGAACTATGCCAGATGGTCCGTGCCGGCATTCTGATGCACGTTCATGATCCTGACCCGCAGGTGTGGGCCTACGATATCCTACAGCCAGCAGCTGTATTCGGTTGGACCCGAGAGCACCTTTTCCCCACCCCGGCGATGGCCGAAGTCCAGACCCTTCCCTGAAGGGTCTTTTCTTATGTCCGGTTCAGTTCCTCTAGGTGTTCTGCTTCCCGACTCATCAGACGATCAATCGGACCCGGGACAATGTAAAACAGTGGAATAATGAAATAAATGACTAAGCTGAGGCGCGGCTGGATAAAACTCAACCCGATCGCCAGGAGGTAGACCAGCGGGGCCGCCAGAATAATTTTATTGACGAGGTGAATGAGGCGATCGGAGAGACGCGGGTCGACCAGACGATGATGGCTCGTGGCATAGCGCCACAGCATCGTGTACATCAGCCCGGCCGTGATGAGTGTCCCGCCATAAATGGCGATCGCCGCCTGTTCATTGCCGTATTGTCCAAGCAAAGCGGCCGGATAGGGCATGAAGGCGATGACCATTAAATAGATGTTGTTTAAGAACAAAAATACCCGATCGGTATGCTTGATATAGTGAAACATCAAATGGTGCCCGACCCAGTACAAACCGACGATGCCGAAGCTGATGACGTACGACAGAAGCTTTGGCCACTGATCAATGACCATTCGCCATAACCCGCCATGCTGTATGGCGCCCGGTGAAAGTTCGGGAACTTTAATGTTCAAAACAAGAATTGTGATGGCGATCGCAAAAACACCGTCGCTGAAGGCCTCAACCCGATGTTTGCTCATCGGCACCCGTGGAGATGTTTTTCCCTCTGTCATCATCGAGTTTTATTCTTTTGTCCCTCGAGACTAGCTAGCCGTTGATCGAGGTTTTCCAAGTGCATCAGGATCGCTTCGATTTCGCGCTCCGCCCGGACATTCACCTCATAGTCAGCTTCGGCCCGAGCCTCGGAGTGCCGGCTCTCGAGGTTCTGACCGATCATAATCAACGGCATCAGGAAAATTTGGATCATGTTCGAGATAAACAACCAAAGGACAAACCCTGGTAGCGGGTCGAAACGGAGGTTTTTCGGTCCGATCGAGTTCCAAGAGAGCCAGGTGACGGTCCAAATGAAAATAATGATAAAGAACCCCATCGTTCCCACATGGCGGGTAATCCAAAGAGCCAGCCGTTCAAGTTGGCTCAGATGCTGACGATGTTCGGCGTTGACATTCCGTAGCGGTGGATGAATTTTTTGTAGCTCGGCCAGCGATGGCGGTTGGTGGATGGACATATCGGTAGTCTACATCGTTTGCGGCCAAACCCAAAATAGCGGCGGTGTCGATCCTTGACAAGCAGCTAGGCTCAGGGGTAAGCTGGGCTAAGAAAGTAATCACCTTCCGTCTGTCCTTTGCATGGAGGTATGAATGCCGGCCTCGACCCTTGTTGTATTGCTTGTTGCCCTGGTCATCGGCACGTTTGGCACCATCTACATCACCCCTGGGCTGGTGGCCAAGTACCCTGCCTGGTGGCGGTTCATCAAGTGGGCCGAATGTATCATGGGCTACTGCTTCCTGATCAGTGGAGCCATGGTGACGTTTTGCGCCGGCATAGCCGCTTTGCTGGGCTTCACCATCATGCCCGAAACTATTCTTTTCGTAGGAATGTTTTTTGCCGGATTCGCCCTGGTCAGAAGTTCGCGGAAGGTGTTTTGGAACAGCCTCCCGCCGGCGAAGCGGCCGTCTGCGACCATGTAGAATGTTCACTCCTGGATAGCACCCAGGAGTTTTATTTTCCCGCTGCTTGACGCCAGCGTTTTATTTGAGCCGCGTGCTCTCGTTTGTGCCCGTAGTGCGCATAGACCAGATAGTCGTCAATCGAATATTCTTTCCCTTCCCAAGGAATTGTTCCAACTTCTCTTAGTTTTTCAGGTGGCACCTGTGTGATCAAACCCATAACCCGATCATGGGTTTGCTGATACTCCTCAATTACTTTGGCCCATGGCCAGTCTTGGCGTTCCGCGGTTTGCTTCGTGTTAAACCCTTCGTAATCCTGGCCCATCGCCTGAAGAAAAGGTGTTGGGGTAGAAGCATTCAATGCCTGGCCTAAGACTTCCTCGGCCAGATGTTCATAAGAGGCCAGGTGGGCTATCACGTCTTTGACCGACCATTGCGCGGTCACACCAATGGTCTTCCAATCCCCTGGTGGCAAACCGTTAATTGCCTGCATCAGTGTTTTGTGGCCGTAGGAAAAGAATGTCACGGGCGTTCATAAAGAATTTTAGTGAAAGGCAATGATTTGATAGCCAAACTCCTCGATATCTTCTGGCGACCAAAGCCTGACATCTTTGGTTTTGCTGACATACGTCACCTCTTTTTCTCTCCGGCGACCGGTATATTGTTTGGTCTTTGGATCCCATTCTTTCAATACTAAGGTATCGCCAGGCGAGCAGGAAAAATCAGCGAGGCGTAATTCGTATGTTTTGCGGCCATCGGAGATTGCTTGAAAATATTCCGGCCAAACTTTCTTCTCGATTTTCATAACCTGATCATAGCACAAACTGAAGCCCTGAGAAAAAGAGAACCTCACTTCTCAATTATTGCTAAGTTGCCTCCGGCGAACGACCAGCATCAGTACGAACGCCCAGTTCATGATCACCAGCGAGGCAGGATAAAAGACGGTGATAATTGAAACTTTGGTCAGAGCAAAAAACGCCAGGACAAACTTCAATCCGGCCAAGACATACTGAACGAGTGTCTCTTCTCTTGGCTTCGAGTAAGCCTTACGGAAGGTGGGGAAAAAGCCAAATGCATCAATCAAAGTTACCAAGATAACCGACAGCAAAGGACTTTTTGTTATGGCCCACAAAAGAAGAGCAACCCCCGCCCCCAGGAGGCTCAGCCAATCAACGAGGACAATTTTTTTCTCACCTTTCGATAAGGCTAAGAAAAAAATAACTAGACAAATGACCGCCGTAAAGCCCGTCACCCAAGCTCCCGGCCCACCGTGGCCGGCAATTTGGCCAAAAAAAACAATACCGGTCAGGATTCCCCACACCAGCCAGGAAAAAG
>JACQBO010000072.1 GCA_016194465.1 Candidatus Kerfeldbacteria bacterium | reverse complement strand
TGTTTCTTTGGCTCGAGCGACAGCTCCGACATCCCAGCCGACTACCACCGGAAGCGTAAGTCACAGCTTGACATGACACCGGCCGCCGGGCTAAGGTGGCGGGGTTCTTGATTCGGATTGACCCTTACACAACGGAGGTGTTCCATGGGTGCTCAAAGGCATCCCAGCACAGTCTGGCTTCGCGTCTCGCACAGTAAGCTCGACGACTACCGGGCTTGTCCGCTGCGCGGTCACCTGAACTGGGGTGTTCCCAAACCACAGGTACAACAGCCAGAAACTGTCTTCGGATCGGCGATGCATTACATGTTTCGTTTGTTCATGAAACCGCACCCTCGGACGAAGCGCTATCCATACGGCGAGCTCGAGCTTTTCAAAAACGTCTGGAAAGGATTCTGGTGGCGGGCGGTCAAGGGCAAGCATGGTTTCGAAAGTCGGACTGCGCCACCGGCCAAAGTCGCTTGGGAGGACGATGCTCATCCCGGTCGTTTGTTCGGTGCCGGCCTGAACGTCCTCGAAGAGTTCTTCAACCAGCATCTCAAGCTCCGGACCGAGCGGCCGCACCTTCTCGAACGACGCTTCTCTGTTTCCTTCGGCGACATCATCCTGTCTGGCATCATCGACCGGATTGATCTTGAGCCTGATGGCGCCACGGTCATCGATTACAAACCGCGGTACGACCGCCTGTCGCTCGATCTTGGATCCCAGCTGACCTTTTATCAGATTGGATATAACCAGCTGCGAAAGCGGATCAAGGGACGGCCGCCGCTCAAACGCCTCCGGATCTACCAGTACTGGACCGGGGAGTGGCTCGAGGCGCCGCTGCGAAGCGAGTCGGATATCGGCATGATCTTCCGAAGCTCGGCCGAGTTGTCGTGGTATCTTCGCGGCATCTATGGCGATCAACAGCTGGACGAGCGCATCCTGGCGCAGATTCATCAGTTCAACGTCGGTCACCTCGTAGTTGGTGATCTGCCGCCGAAACTTCCGCGGGGCAAACATTGCCAATACTGCCCACATCTGCACCACGGATGCGCGGCCTGGGTCGCCGGGCAGCCGCCACCGGCGCGACAACAGTTCCAGGAGTACTGGGACCAGAACCGGGCCGCTACCATGCCCACCCAGCTGCCGCTCCTCCAGCATTCGGTCGTTGCAGCTGCGGTGAATGCTTACCGTACGTCGTTGCTCGATCCCGAGCATATCCAGATTGACCTTTTTCCCGAATCAACCCCCTCGGCATAAGCCAGGGGGTTTTTCTTTACCCCGTTAGAAATGGTAAGACAAATGTGTGGGTCGTTTTTGATTTGCTAGCACCCCACCACTACATTATTCTCCTGATCATTAGATCCATTTCTAACGGGGTTTACGCCCACATCAAAAAATGTCCTAGTTATCCACACTTCGACCAGCTCAGTACCGGCCCGTTCCACGTGGAACACTGTGTTGACGCGCGGTGTTTTTTGGTGTAAAATGGTGTAAGAGGGTGATAAAGTGGATGAAAGTGGGGATAACTCTCTCAAACAGTGCATAACTATTTTCGGCCGCAATGTTTATTGGAGAGTACCATCACGCCCTCGACGACAAAGGACGAGTCCAAATTCCCGTCAAGTTCCGAAACGACCTGGCCAAGGGCGCGGTCGTCACGCGAGGTCTCGACAATTGTTTGTTCATCTACACCCAAAAAGAGTGGAACAGCTTGGCCGAGCAGATTGCCCGATTGCCGATTTCCAAGGCCAATACGCGGGCATTCAGCCGGCTGATGCTGGCTGGGGCAATGGAACTCGAGATCGACCGGCAGGGAAGAGTCGTTCTGCCAGAATACCTGCGGTCGTTTGCCAATCTGTCCAAGACAATCGTCATCGCCGGTCTGTACAATCGCCTTGAACTTTGGAATAAGAACACTTGGGAAAAGTATCGGAGCGGTACCGAGAAGCAAAGCGGGGATATCGCTGAAGCCCTTGGTGAGCTCGGCGTCTAAATACCCACGCATGCCCGGCCACGTTCCGGTTCTTTTCTCAGACGTTCTCCAGCACCTTCAATTAAAACCAAACGACAACGCCATTGATGCGACGCTCGGCGGCGGGGGACACACCCGCGGCTTGCTTGAAGCAACTGCTCCGAACGGGCGGGTGCTTGGCCTTGAAGCGGACCCACGGACGCTCGAGCAAACCAAGCTGGGGCTCCTAACGTTCGGGTCCCGCTTCGTTCCCGTCCATGGCAATTTCTCTGATCTGGAATTGTTGGCCACGCGCCAGGGGTTTGATCAGGTGGATGCGATTCTGTTTGATCTGGGGCTGTCATCGATCGCGCTCGATGATGCCAGTCGCGGTTTCTCGTTCCAACGCCCTGGTCCGCTCGACATGCGTTTCGACCCGACGACCGATGGGCTGACCGCGGCGGACTTGATCAGTACCGCATCGACTGAGAAGCTGATCAGGTTGTTTGAAACCCTCGGGCAAGAATCACGGGCACGCAGTATCGCCACTGCCATTGTCCAGCGACGACAGCAGAAGCCGATCGAGACAACCACCGATCTCGCTGATCTCGTGGAACGGGTCAAACCGCGACGCAGCCGGATTCATCCCGCCACCAAAGTGTTTCAGGCTTTGCGGATGGCGGTCAATGATGAACTTGGCGTTGTAGAACGAGCGTTGCCCCAAGCCTTGCAGCTGCTTCGACCCGGTGGCCGCCTAGCGGTCATCACCTTTCACTCTGGCGAAGACCGATTGGTTAAAACCTGGTCACACCAGGCTGCCAAGGTCGGTCAACTCAAACTCATGAACAAGCACGTCATCGTGCCAACTCGCGCCGAACAAAAAAGTAATCCTCGCACCCGCAGCGCCAAGCTCCGGGTGATCGAAAAAAAATAATCAAACACCATCCTATGTCCCGTCACGCTGCTCTCACCGATCGCCTCGCGCCTACCTCGTATTGGTGGCATCGCTTGCATCTGTCTACCCAGAAATTCGCGGTCCTCTTAACCTTGAGCGCGTTTGCGGCCGGTTTTGGCTACGTCCTACTGACCAATAACACCGCGGCGCTGGGATTTCAGATTCGCGACCTGCAAAAAAATATTTCTCATCTCCAAGCCAGCAATCAAAAATTACAACTCCAAGCAGCCGATCTCCGATCGCTGTCCTTAGCCCAGCAAGCCGGTCAGACCCTGCAACTGCAGCCAACCGACCGGGTGGAATATCTGCCCGTGGCCACGGGCACGGTGGCGGTCAAATAACCCGGCGACCTGATGGCCGGGGCCAAGCGACATCAATCACCTGGCAGGGGTCACGACCGTCTGGGCCTTATCCGGCTGGCTTTGATTTTGTTCGCGGCCGTGCTGGTCCTCCGTTTGTTTACGTTGCAGGTGCTCGAACACGCCTTCTACGCCGCCTTAGCCCAGGATCAGCACCAGTTGAGCCAGCAGCTCCTGCCAACCCGCGGGGATATTCTGGTCAAGGATCAGCAGTCGGCCACCGGCACCTACCCCTTGGCCACCAACCAGACCCTGCATCTGCTTTTTGCCGTCCCCAAACAAGTGACCAAGCCAGCTGACGAGGCTCATCAACTGGCTGGATTGCTGACCATACCGGAAGATCAAATCGCCCAGCGGCTGAGTAAAGGCAAAGATCTCTATGAGCCGCTGCAGCATGGATTGACGGACGCGCAAATGCAAACGATCACCGACCTCCATCTGCCAGGTTTATTTTTTAGCGACGAGCCGACGCGGTACTACCCGGAAAAAGATATCGGCGCCCAGCTGTTGGGTTTCGTCGGATTTCAGGGGAATCAGAAAGTCGGACAGTATGGGGTTGAAGGGTATTACGAAAAACAATTGACGGGCCTGAAAGGTTTTATCAAGGCGCAAAAAGATCCGAGTGGTCAGCTGATCGCCACGGCGGCGCAGCTCTGGCAGCCAGCCGTGAATGGATCCGATGTGGTCTTGACGATTGACCGGACGATTGAGTTCGAAGCCTGCACCAAGTTGAACGAAGCAGTGCAAAAGCATGGGGCGGACAGCGGCAGTCTGGTGATCATTGATCCAAAGACGGGCGCGGTTGCCGCCATGTGCAGTTCGCCCGATTTCAATCCCAGCGCCTACAACGCGGTGACCGATCCGTCGGTGTTTAACAACCAAGCAACCGGATCGCCGTATGAGCCCGGCTCGGTCTTTAAAGGTATCACCATGGCCGCCGCGCTCAATGAAGGCAAGGTCACGCCCGAAACCACCTATACTGACACGGGTGAGGTCAAGGTCGGGAACTTCACCATCAAGAACTCGGACCTGAAAGCCCACGGCGTCCGCACGATGAATCAGGTCTTGGAGGAATCACTCAACACCGGCGCAATTTTTGCTATGCGGACGATCGGTCCGGACACCTTTGCCAAATACGTCAAAGCCTTTGGCTTTGGACAGCCGACCGGTCTGGATCTCAACGAAAAACCGGGCAACATTTCCGGTCCGGCCAGCGGCAAGGAAATTTACGCCGTCACCGGGGCGTTTGGCCAGGGGCTAACCGTCACGCCGCTGCAGCTCGCCATGGCGTATGGCGCCTTAGCCAACGGCGGAAAGCTGATGCGGCCCTACGTGGTTGATTATCTTGCCAAGCCAGATGGTACCAAGACCGTTACTGCCCCACAAACTATTCGGCAAGTCATTTCCCCGGAAACATCGGCGACCATTAGCGCCATGCTGGTGCGGGTCGTACAGAACGGTCATGGGAAACGCGCCGGCGTGCCGGGATACTTTGTGGCCGGAAAAACCGGGACGGCCCAAATCCCTGACCCGACCACGGGTGGCTATCTGCCGAATCTGACCATCGGCACCTTCGCCGGCTTCGCGCCGGTGGAGGATCCAAAATTTGTGATGGTCGTGCAGCTGGTCAAGCCGCGTGACGTCCAGTTCGCTGAGTCCAGCGCCGCACCTTTGTTCGGCGAGATGGCAAAATTTCTCTTGCCGTACCTTGACGTGCCGCCGTCGCCTTCCGCCGCCACGCCATGAAACGTTTGGCTCGGTTCTCGCTCACCTGGCTCGCCCGCATGATCCTCCGCCGCTATCATCCGATCGTGGTCGGGGTCGCAGGCTCGGTAGGCAAGACGGCCACCAAAGAAGCGATCAGCGCGGGTTTGCAGACTGGCTCCCGGTCCGTCCGTCAAACCAGCGGCAGTTTTAATGCCGATGTCGGTGTACCGGTGACGGTGATTAGCGGCGGTCCGGCCCGCCAATCAACCTGGCAGTGGCTCGGCGTGGTGCTGGCGGGAATTGGTTTACTGGTGCGGCGCCAATCATATCCTGATGTCCTCGTCTTGGAGCTCGGCACGGATCAGCCCGGGGACTTAGCCCGGCTCGTTCGCTTGGCGCATCCGACCATTGGCGTCCTGACAGCGATCGCGCCAGAACACCTGGAGTTTTTTTCCTCTCTGGAGGGAGTGGCCGAAGAGGAGGCGACCATCCTGAAGCAACTCGGTCCAGAGCAAACGGCGGTGGCGAATATCGACACCCCGGAAATCGAGTCGTTGATGCATGAGCTACAGACGAAACAGGTGTCGTATGGTTGGTCGGCTAAGGCGAACGTGCGGGCCACCGGTGTGACGTTGATTCAAACGGAACAAGGGTTGCCACGGGGCATGATCATTACTGTGTCTGTCGGGCCAGAAACTTTTTCCGTCACCTTGCCGGGCGTCATCGGGCGGCACCAGGTGTACCCGGTCTTGGCAGCGATCGCCGTTGGCCAAGCCCTGGGCGATGCCGCGGCAGAGACGGTCCGCGCCCTGAGCGGCTACCGTCCGCCAGCCGGCCGCATGCAGCTGGTGGCGGGCATCAACGGCTCGCTGCTGATTGATGATTCATACAATGCCTCGCCCTATGCCATGCGGGAAGCCATTACTACCCTCGCTTCCCTGGAAAACCCGGGACGTAAACACCTCATTTTGGGTCAGATGTCCGAACTCGGGGCGAGTGCGCAACACTGGCATGAGGAGATTGGGGCGTTGCTAGGACAGCCATGGGTGGCGACCTTGGTGACGGTTGGGCCGCTGGCCGCGGTGATTGGCCAAACCGCTGTTGCGCGGGGTTTGTCGCCGGACCACGTCTATAATGTGCCGACCGCGGAGGCAGCGGCGGCTAAACTGCAGGCGGTGATTTCGCCAAGCGACGCGATCTTAATCAAAGGCTCGCGGTACGCGGCTCATCTGGAACGGGCGGTGAGCGTGCTCGCCGCTCAACCAGAATAGTTGTATCGCTCGGGCCGCTTCGAGGTTAGGAGATTCAAGGCACACATAGATCGCTTTGTATTTTTTGACGAAGGCTGATTTTTCTCATATACTGAAACTCATGCGGCAATCACAGTTGTTCACGAAAACGCGGAAAGAGGCGCCCAAGGATGAAGTGGCCATCAGCGCCCAGCTCCTCACCCGAGCCGGCTTTGTGCATAAAGACCTGGCCGGGGCATATACGTACCTGCCCCTCGGACAGCGGGTTTTAGATAAGATCGTATCCGTCATTCGGGAAGAAATGGTGGCGATTGGCGGCCAAGAAGTAACCCTCTCGATCCTCCAAGATCCTGAGCTTTGGAAAAAAACTGACCGTTGGGACGATGCCCGGCTTGATGTTTGGTTCAAGAGCAAGCTCAAGAATGATCAGGATGTCGGTCTGGCGACAACCAACGAGGAATCCATCGCGGCCATGATGACCGACCACATTGATTCCTACCGTGATTTACCGCGTTACGTTTTTCAAATTCAAAAAAAGTTTCGCAATGAACTTCGCGCCCGCAGCGGCTTGCTCCGGGCGCGGGAATTTTTGATGAAAGATTTATATTCCTTTTCCAAGAACGATGCGGAGCTGGATATTTTTTACGAGCAGGCCAAAGATGCTTACCATGAGATTTTCCGGCGCGTTGGTTTAGATGATGATACTTTTTTGACGTTCGCTAGCGGCGGAACATTCAGTAAGTACTCCCATGAATTCCAAACGGTCTGTCCAGCCGGGGAAGATACGATTTACCTCTCCCGCGCCAAAAACATCGCTATCAACAAAGAGGTCTATACCGATCAAGTGCTGACTGAGCTCGGTCTGAAAAAATCAGAGCTGGAAGAAGTCAGCGCGATTGAAGTCGGTAACATTTTCAAACTGGGGACAAAATATTCTGAACCGCTCGGGCTCACCTTTCTTGACGAACAAGGGAAGCGGCGGCCAGTGGTCATGGGGAGCTACGGAATTGGACCGGGCCGGGTGATGGCCACCGTCGTAGAAAAGTTTCATGACGAACACGGCATGATCTGGCCGGAATCGATCGCGCCGTTCCGGGTCCACCTTCTGGCCTTGAAGATGGATGATCGAGAAGTCAAATCCCAAGCCGATGAGCTCTCCGCCACCCTACAACAGAAAGGGATCGAGACGCTCTATGATGATCGTGACGTGTCCGCCGGCACGAAATTCGCCGAGGCAGACTTGATCGGTATTCCTTGGCGGGTGGTGGTCAGCGCCAAAACGTTGACGAAGAAAAAGGTGGAAGTGAAGCACCGGATGACTGGCCAGACCGAAGACCTTACCCCGGCCGCCTGGTTGAAACGGTTATCGGCGTGACGCCAGCCACCCGTCGGAAGTAGTACAATTGATGGTGTTGGTAGGCGAGGGTGAAAGCCGGGTCGTTTTTTAGCGCTTCGACCTTGGCGATGATCTGGTCCGGCGGGAGCGGGTCATAGGTACCACCTTCGAGGATGACCAAACCGTCGGCCTGGGCAAGGTTATTGGGAAATGACCACAAACGATCACGTTGCGAAAACTGCGGGCCGAGATTATTGGTCACGGCGAGTTTGTCATGTGCCGAGATCATTTTTTTTACCGCGGCCACGTCCGAACGGTAGGAGGAGGGAATGAAAGGAGACAAGGCGTCCTTCGTATATTTTGTGCCGGGTAACGGTCCCCATAAGAAGACCGAGACGACCAGCCAGGCGGATATCCAGGCGAAGAGTAATCGTGGATGACGACCGAAGAATGAATGCTGGTGTTTTCGTTGCAGCCATGATTGCAGGCGTGACCAGCCCAGGACGGTGGCGATAAAAATAAAAGGGGTAATGACTGAGGAGTAGTGAAAGAAAATTGTGCGCAAGTTGGGGTTATGGCTGAGAATATTTAAGGCCACCTCGGGACTAGCGAGGACCAGGACTTCTGGTGCGGCCAGGGCCACCATGCCGACCGGCACCAACAATGTCCACATGTATCGCAGCCCCTCGATCCCCAAGGCATCATGGAGCAAGCGAAGCGGATGACTCAATAAATATTCGAGAATCTTGCCCGGGGACTGTCCATAATCTGAAAAGTATTCGAGGGCGAAATGTCCCGGTTGTTGCCGCGCCAGGGGAATCGCCCAGACCAGCATGAGTAAGGTCCAGCCGATGCCGAACATGATGAGGGTGAGGCCAAACCAACGTGGCCGTGTTTGCCACAGCCAATAGAGGCCCATCATGGCCACCACGAACCCCACCTCCTCTTTGCCGAATGTGGCCAGTACCAGGAGGCTCAGCGACCACCACCAATGACCTGTCTCTGCCGCCCACCAAGCCCAGAGGATGAGTGGGGTGACGAACACGACGGCGTGAACATCGAAAATCACGGCCCACTGGAGCGCCGGATAGAAAAGGTAGGCGATGGCCACCGCGGCGCCGAAGGTCGGCGATAGCCGCTTGGCGCCGAGCCAGAACAGCGGCCAGGCCCCGCTGGCCACGGCCAGAACTTGTACCAGCATCATGATGCGCGGATCATGCCAAACAAGGTAGAATGGGAGATAGGTAAGGAGGAGAAAGTCGGCGTGAATCGCCACTCGGGATTGCAAGATGCCAGAAACGGGGCTGGTCATTTGGAAAAAGTGACCGTGCAATGTCTGCCACATGATCTGGTCCATATTCCCGAGGTCAAACTGCGAGGTCTGAAAATTAATATGTTTCAACCACGTAACGAGCCCGAAAAAAATGCAAAACAGCACCACCCCAATTGTGACCCACCACTTGGGTTTCTGCCATGGCCGCCGACTCGGTATGGTTTTCGTCATGTCTAAGGAAAATACCACACCGAAGATGCCTTGCCCAGGACCACGAGGATTGCCAAGCTGAAAAAAAGCTGATATACTCGGCCTCATGCAACATGAACGACTTCGTATTCCAGACAAGATTTTCTGGGGTCTCAATGTCTTAGTGCTTGCCCTGACTCTGGTCGGGCTGGCCCTCCTCTATTCTTCATTGCCGTCTGCTCTGCCGGCCCACTTTGGTTTCAAAGGCCAGGTGGATGCCTGGACAACTGACCGTCTGTCTATATTCTTACCGTCTGCGCTGCAAGTTGTGTTTACCGCCTTGTTCGTTTGGTTGTACCACCACCCAGAGTATAGTAGTATCCCTGGATCGATCATGCTCCGCCTCCTGGCGGATCGCCGCCGCCAGCTGATTACGAGCATCCTTCGTCATGTCCTCGTGATCACAGCCGTCGTGGTTAACCTGTTGTTAGCCTATGTAACTTTTGGGGGGATGAGCGTCGCCTTGGGCTTGTCCGCTGGACTCAACCTGGCCATGCTCTCGTTCCTGTTTGGATTAATCCTGGTTATTCACCTGGTCTATGGTGTCTGGTTGTACCGCCTGACGCAAGCGGCCGTCGCAGAGCATGTAGCGGAGCATCATGGATAAATCCACGAATTCGTCATCGCGTGAAGCGCTGAAGTTTGTCTGGCGCTTTCTCCGCCCCGACAAAAAAATTGTGGTGGGTATTGTTTTTCTGCTCGTCGTCAATAATGGTTTTTCCCTGGCCGAACCGTACTTGTTTAAAGTGGTGGTCGATAGGTATATGCTGCACGCCCTTGACCATTCGACCTTTCCCACGGCGGCATTGTTTGTTCATCGGTTGATCAACCTCTTAGCCCTGTGGGTGGGGGTGGCCTTAGTTTCCCGCACGGCCAAGAACTTCCAAGACTACTTCACGGTCATGGCCTCCGACCGGACCGGGATCCGGGTGTTTGATCATGCCTTCAATTACGTGCTCGGGCTGTCGATGGATTACCATGAGTCGAAAAAAACCGGCGAAGTGATGCGGAAACTGACCAAGGCCCGCGAAGACATCACCAAGCTGGTCAAAACCATGAGCGATAAGATCCTGCAAAACTCGGCCACGATTCTCTTCGTCACCGCTTTCTCTTTTTACAAACAATGGCGGATGGGATTGGTCATCGCAGTCAGTATCCCACTGTTTGTCCTCACGACCACGCTGCTGGCCAAGAAAATAAAACAACTTTCGCTCCAGATCAACAAACAACAAGAACTCCTCCACGGCTCGGCGGTGCAGGCTATGGATCATATTGCGGTCGTCAAAGCTTTTGGCACTGAATCGTATGAACAACAGTTGGCGAATGACGACAACTGGCGGGCGAATGAGATTTTACGCAAACAAACACGATACTGGCGGACGCTCCAATTCGTGCAAGGCACGATGATTAATGCTTTTCGGACGACGGTCGTTGGCTATGGAACCTATCTGGTGCTCCATCATATCCTCACGCCTGGCGATGTGGTGTTTTTTACGTTCTACGCGGTAACGATATTCCAGCCACTCTACGAGTTATCAGATGTCTACACCACCTATCAGGACGGTATTGCTTCGACGGAACGACTGCAAACCATCCTTCACACGACCAAGACGGTCGCGGAACCAATTCACGGTTTTCAGTCATCGGAATCTGCTCTCACCATTGAGTTTCAGGACGTCTCGTTCAGATATACGCCCGACCGACCGCTCTTATCCCACCTTTCCTTCACTGTAACGGCGGGGAAGAAACTGGCGATTGTCGGAGGCTCGGGAGGCGGGAAATCAACTATCACGAAATTACTCTTGCGCTACTATGATGTGACCGGCGGGGCGATTCTGGTCAACGGGAAAAATATCAAAGCGTGGGACCTGCTCGAACTACGCCGCCGGATTAGCGTCGTGTTTCAGGATAATATCCTCTTTAATGACACGATTGGCAATAATATCAAATACGGTACCTTCAGCGCGAGTGATGACGCGGTCGTATCGGCGGCAAAATTAGCCAATGCTGATGAGTTTATCCGCCGTCTGCCGCAGGGGTATCAAACGATGGTCGGGGAGCGGGGGATTAAATTGTCCGGCGGGGAACGTCAACGGGTGGCGATTGCCCGGGCGGTCATCAAACAGCCCGATGTATTTATTTTCGACGAAGCGACCTCATCACTTGATTCTCGCTCCGAACGCTTGGTACAAAATGCGATTGACCAAGTGGCGGCCAGCGCCGCCAGCCTAACGATTGCCCACCGGCTGTCGACCATCGTCAATGCTGATGAGATTCTCGTCTTAATGCAAGGTGAGATTGTGGAGCGGGGGAGGCACGAAGACTTACTCGCCGCCGGCGGCGAGTACGCGAAGCTCTTTACTGCACAGCGGGAGCACCCCGATCCCGTCATCCAAGTCGTACCATTGACCGCCAGGACCTAAAAAAACTCCAGTCGAGTCAGGACTGGAGGGGTGGGTGGGTTACGAATGGGGATACTTTCCGTAGTACTTGATGTTCGCCTGACCGGCGGACAAGGGTTTGCCGCTGGACGGCGCACCATGACCCGGCTTGGGCTCTTCCGGCAAGGGATCGAGCGGCTCGCTATGGAACCCGCACACATACTGCTCGGCGAGCCCGTACGACTCGTTGCCGCAACCATAAACCATTTGGAAACCAGCCCGGACCGGATCATTGCGTTGACACATGATACGTCCTCCTATCCTTGGAGGTTGAGGGGTAATAAATGCAGGGTGGTCGTGGTGGAAGGTGCAGTCTGAGCGCTCCTTTCTCGTTCGAGCTCAATGCCCGAAAGGGTACGCCGCGCCACTAGACTTGTCAACCAACCAGACATTGACAGATGGGGGTAGTCATGCTATGATTATTGCGCCGTCGTCGGATTCTTGCGACGGCGCTATGGCAACTCTACCGCGTAAACTCGTCCTGCTTTTGTTTCTCGGTGGCTCAACCATCAGTGAGCGTGGTCGGGCTGGGGAGACCGTGGCCAAAGCCAAGGATATCGACCCCTGGATGCGACAGATGTCGGAAATGGACATCATCGCCGACACCAAGGGCGTTTTTATTAGTTCCGGCACCTCGACCATCGGCCTGCCCGAATGGGTCAACGTAGCGGAAACGATCCGGCAACATTACGCGGATATTGATGGCGTGGTGGTTATCCATCAAATAGAAACCATCCGCGCCGCGGCCATGGCCTTGTCACTCATGTTCCACCATCTGGGGAAACCGATCGTGCTCGTGGGTTCGCCGCTATTGTCACCGGCCGAGCGGGCAGCGGGACTGACCGGCAATCGTGCCCTGACCGGCGGAGAAGCAGCGGCCAAAGCCAGTTTCATTAACGCCGTCCAAGTCGCCGTGTCCGACGTCGGTGAAGTGGTGGTCATTTTTGGCAGTCACATGTATCGCGGACTGAGCCTGGCTCGCGACCCCGAAGGCCCGACCGGCAAGCTAACCGGAGTCATCCTCGGCAAGATTGATTTTGGCATCCGTTTTTTCGGCCAGCAGATTCGCCGGTCGAGCCAACAGCTTCGCGTCCGCTCGAAATTCGATTCCAAGGTGACGGTAGTCGAATATCTGCCGGGGACGGACTTAAACCATTTGGTCTCCATGGCCCGCGGCGCCCATGGGGTCTTCCTGTCGTCACCCGAACCGGGAGCCATCGCCATGCCGATGATCACTCGGTTGGCCGCCACCCTGGGTTCGAAAATCCCGATTGTCCTCTACATGCCCGGCTCAAAGTTCTTGGCGACCGCGGCCAACGTCATTCCCGCCTCTGGTCCGACCAGAACCGCCACGCTCCTGCGTTTTATGTGGGCTTTGGGACAAGGGTCCAGTATGGTCGAGTATCGAAAACTCATGCGCCAACCAAAAGGAGGGAGCGTTTGATGCATATCTACTTCTACGGTCCGACCACCAACCGGAAGGATTTACAACTAGCCTATCAGGCAGTAAAAGACACCCTGCACCAATCCGACCTGTGGGTCTCAACCAACACCGAGGATAAGCAGGTCCAGGTGTCGGCCGAGGTCATGGCCGAAGTGCGGGACAGCGACGTGCCGATTATGGAGCGGATGGACGCCTTTATTATCGAAGGGACCACCTCGGATCCGGAAGCCGGATTTCTCCTGGCGCACGCCGTGGCGGCCAAGAAACCAACTCTCTATCTCTACCAGCGGGGGATCGTGCCGCAAGTCTTTAACCACCTGAGCCGGAAAGAGTTACCGAAATTTATCCAAGTTGTGGCTTACCATGACCAGCGTGTCGATCAAGCGGTCAAATCGTTCCTGCAGTCGATCGAAGGAGTGACCATCCGCCAAGTGCCGCGGCTGAAGTTCACGTTGCGCATCACCGACGCCATCGAAGAGTATCTCCACTTTAAAACGCACAATACCAAAAAGGCCAAAGCCGATTATTTACGGGAGAAAATCGAAAAGCTGATGGCGGACGACGAAGATTGGCAGGGGTTTCAGCGCAAACGTCGATCATCAAGTTAAATTGAAACGAATGTTCATGAGGACACCATTTTATGCGAAGTAAAACTTTCTTAGTTCTAGCGGTGTTACTCTTGGGGGCAGCCATTTGGAAGACAGTTACCCCAGAACTGGACGTTCCCCGCGAATGTTCTTGTGGTCCGGTCACAGCCTGGCACGTTGGGTCCTGGGTTACGAACGAAATCAATCTTCTTAGTCTGCGATCTCGATCGCCATATTGCGGTTACCCACCGGGCTCTGCGGTCTCAGTGGGTTGTATGTCAGGCGGGAATGTTTTTCCTATAGATCTCTACGTTGCCGGCATCATTCCATTGTTTTTGGCCTGGCGTGTCCACAAAGTGAGGCCCCAACCGACTTAAATCGGCCGTCCTTGAATGGCCTCAAGAATATCGACCGTTTTTCGGAAGCCAATTCGATCGGGCACATCTTTTGTCAGTAGGCTCCAGAGCGAGCCCCGGGTAACGGTGAAGTCAC
>JACQBO010000010.1 GCA_016194465.1 Candidatus Kerfeldbacteria bacterium | reverse complement strand
TGAGCGTCGCCGAGCGTCAAGTACGTGTGTCCGTAAAACTTGTAGCCGGGTGGGGTGAGGGCTGAGCCAAGCCCATAGGGTAGCAGGGCGGCGCCCACAGCCACCAGGACCATGATCCAGAAAAACTTTGTGCTATTTTTGGGCCGGGCGAACACCATGGCCGTACTTTTTTTCTGCTTCGTTTTTCTCTTTTGGCCTCAAATAGCCCAAGACATAACTAGCAATAGCCATAGTCAGAACCGCGGAATAGTAATTGCCCGGGCCGAAACGGTTAAAAAGGGTCAGGACGAGCACCAGAATAGTTGATACAGATAGCCAGTTTTCTATACTTGGTTTTCGTCGAATAAATTTAGCGCCCAGTAATAAAACTGGCGTGGCCGCGAATAGCTGAAACGGTGCCGCGGGTATAACGGTCCAGGGAGATGGAATCAACCTCCAAATCCTTAAATATTGAAGAAAGGTAACCCCGGAAATTGGATAAGACCACGGTATGACCCCCGCCACGTATCGCACCGCGTCATCATAAAAGTTATAGGGACTCCAAATAATAAACGGCACGAGGAAAATGCCTGCGGTTACTAAGGCATATGCTACCATCTGCTTGAGGCCTTTCGTTTCTTGGGGAAACTGCCGTTTATACCACCACCACCACCAGAATAAGAATGGTATCGTCGCCCAAGCCGTTTGTTTCGTCGCCACCGTTAGCCCAAACGCCAGGCCGGCCCATACCCAACGTTTGTGGATTGTGGCGACCACCGCACCAACTAGAAAACAAAGGTAAATCATGTCGTTAAATCCAGAGATGGGGAAAACCCAAATAAAAGGGTTTCCGATCGTGAGTAGAAGAACCTGGGTTCTGGTGGTCCATGACTTGACCGACCAGATGAGCAGCGTGCTCAATCCCAGTAAAGCGATGACCGAAATGGTTTGAAAGTCGACGGGTGCGCCGAGGTGGTCTTTCAGCCAGACCCCCGGAACATCCAGAAGAAAGACGGTGGGCAGATATGCGTAGTGGGTATCGGCGACATGATCGCCATTCGGTGTATCTCGTGAAAAAAAGTATCGAAAGGATGTATTGTGGTACTGAGCCGTGTATGGATTGATGCCGTGGAGAAAAAAACGGGCGGCTTCTTCTGTCTGGACTGCCCCATCGTTTTTCCCGAACCCCTTCTGGCCGTGTACCCGGATCGATACTTGCTGGCTGACGATAGTCAGTAAAATGGCGAGGGTGGTAGCAGCGGCGATGAAAAACCGGGTCCGCTCACGTGATTGCTTTTTTCCCGCTCCCGAAAAAACATAGAGGATAAACCCCACCAAGCCAAGCAAGGGAATAATGAGGATTCGTCCAGTGCCGACGATGAACGGGTCTCCGTAGTGATTTTCCAGAAGGGTGCCTGAACCCCAGCCGGAAATGAATAACAGAATGGCTTCCAGTGTAATCATTTCTTCACGCTCAAGTTGCTGGCCTGATAAATTGTCGCTTCGGCATCAGTGTAGACTTGAACAAAGTTGCGATGGTCTTGGAAGTATCGCTCCATCACCTGGTGACCGTGGGCAATAAACACATACCGGGCTCCCAAGGTTTTGGTCACCGCCTGATAGACGTCGCCGTCGAACTTTCCCAAGGTGATATTGGCCCAGGTCCAGTAGATATCCTGGTTGGCCTTGTACAAAAAAGTGGGGTCGAGACCGACGATGTATGTGTTATGGGTGTTGTAATAAAATAGCAACGGGAATTCGTCCCAATCCGAATGGACCACGCGGCTGACGACGGGCGTATGCTCGGCCAGCCACTGGCTGGCCGCCTGGTACTGGCCGATGCGAAAGCCGCCCTGCAAATCATTTTTTTCGTTGGAGAGGTCGCGGCCGGCGATATATCCAAAGGCGAAAAGAAGAGCCCCGAGCACAAAGGCAGATCCATAGCGGCCAAGCTGGGAATGCCAGAACATGCGGCGTGCCTCAGTCAGAATCTCTTGTCCGGTTTTCCCCCGCAACGCATCGGAGATACTGAAGGCACTAAATAAAACAGCCATCGGCACATAATACTCCACGTACCGCCGGGACTTCAGAGTTAAGAAAAAAAATATTATCGTCAAGAGACCGAGCGTCAGACTCTGTTTGGACTGGGCACTCGGCCGGGATATGATCCCCACCACGGCCAAAAGAATCAGGATCGTCGCAAACGCGGCGTTGGCCACGAGCTCGCCAAAGCCGTACGGGTACCATTCTCCGCCCACGCCAATCACGTGCTGAAAATTGATGACCCCGATGTTGATGAGTTGGTGATAGTAAAAAGCCAGGTTGTGCGGGAAGTACGGATTGATCACGACGCCAGCCAATAGGCCGCCTGCGACCGCGGCTAATACCTTGACATTTAAATATTGACGCCGATTATGGCGCGAACGGAGACTAGCGGTCGCCAAGACTTTCTGCACAAACTGATGGCTTTTCGGTCCTTTGCTCCAACGATTTTGGGCTAGGCTCACCACGGTATGCACGAGGGCGGCCACGCCAAGCAAAGCAAATCCGCCATAGTACCAGACATAGGCAAACGCCAATGCCGCCAGGCGTCGCCAATGAAAGTGAAAAATCCAGTTCAAGCCAACGATCAAGAAAATAAGCGATGTGCTCGGCGCCTTAGCGAGTGACATGCGGAAACTGAATGGGCGAGAAAAGAGCAGGATCAGGGCAAAGAAGAGTGGCCATCGGACACGCCATTGACGCATCACCCAGTAGACAACCGTGATCAGGGTGGCGCCAAAAAAAACCGTGGCCAGCTTCAGCCCAACCAGCGGAGAAAACCAGGCCACAAAAGGGATCAAAGCGACGTGATAGAGCAGATGCTGATCAGTATAGTTCTGCCCGAGCACCGTGAGCTGCAACCAGGGAAACTTCGTGACCACGCCCTGCTGACGGATTAGAAGAGCCATCTTGGCATGATAAAAAGAGTCGGGGTCAGCGAAGTTCGGACTGGCCTGGAGATATAAAAAAACCAGAAAGGCGAGACTGAAGATCGTCAGGTACGATAGCCACCACCACTGTCCCCGGATAAACTGGCTTGCTGCCCGCGCCGGCCGTTTCATGAAGCAAAGTATACCAGTTTTTTGCGCTTCTGGCACCTGGCCAGACCCCCGCACAAACCATAAAGAACTCCCGCCCAAGCATGGCTGGCGGGAGCGTCTCTGATCAATTATTTTTTCGTGGGACCGGAGATCAAGCCAGAACCAGTAATCGGACTCTAGCAGACAACCCTGGGTGGCGCAAGGTGTGGAAGATTTTTTCTCTGCTTCTCGTTGACTTGGGTTGTCTTTTTTGGTAAAATATCGAAGATAAAACCACCGAGAAAGCCTCGATCAAACCTTACCCTCATGTCCGGACACTCAAAGTGGTCAACCATCAAGCGTCAAAAGGGAATCGCCGACGCGCGGCGGTCTTCAGTTTTTACGAAGCTGGCCCGCGCGATCGCCATCGCCGCTAAAATGGGCGGTAAGGACCCGGCCATGAACTTTCAGCTCCGGCTAGCCATTGACCGGGCCCGTGCTGCCAACATGCCGAATGATAATGTTGATCGCGCCATCAAGGCCGGCGCTGGAGAGCTCAAGAGCGACCAGGTCAAAGAGGTATTATATGAGGGTTTCGGGCCTGGCGGAGTAGCGGTATTGGTGCAGGCCATCACCGATAACACCAACCGTACCGCGGCCGATATGCG
The DNA here is from genome assembly GCA_016194465.1 of Candidatus Kerfeldbacteria bacterium. GTDB lineage: Bacteria > Patescibacteriota > Patescibacteriia > SBBC01 > CAIJZX01 > JACQBO01. The sequence continues at coordinate 24,211 of JACQBO010000010.1, read as the reverse complement.
ACATCTTTTTTCTCAACATGGCGGCTCGCTCGGGGGACAAAATAGTGTTGCCTGGATGTTTGAACGTCGCGGTGTCATTCGCTTACCGGCACACACGATTACCAACCAAACGATTGACGATTTTGGTTTGCAGCTTGTTGACGTTGGGGCGGAGGATGTTTCACTAGAGGCGGGTGACTGCGTCATCATAACCTCACCGGAAAAACTTCAAGCTGTTCGGGAGTGGCTACTCGCTCAGGGTTATGCGCCCCAAGAGGCTGGTCTAGAGTTTGTGCCAACGACGCCGATGAAAATTGATACGGCCGCCCAAAAAAAACTTTTTGCTCTCTTTCAGGCCTTGGAAGAACACGACGATGTAGATAATTTTTTTTCCCATGCCGAATAGCCCCCGCCGGGTGCTGGGGGTCGATCCGGGGCTGGGAAGCTTCGGCTGGGCGGTGGTGACCGACGAGCATCGTCAGCCTGTCTTGGTCGCATCTGGTTGCCTGCACACGACCAGCCAAACCACCACGTCGGAACGACTCCAAGAACTCTATCAACAGCTGGTCGCGATCATGTCTCGGTATCGGCCTGAGTCGATGGCGATCGAAGAACTTTTTTTCAGTAAGAATGTGAGTACGGCTATGGTGGTGGGGCAAGCGCGGGGGATTGGTCTTTTGGCCGCTGCCAAGCGACACTTGCCCGTCCAGGAGTTTACTCCGACGCGGGTAAAATTGACTGTGACCGGTGATGGGCGAGCCGATAAAAAACAGGTTCAGCGCATGATTGCCATGCTTTTGTCCTTGCCCCGGGCGCCAAAGTCCGACGATGAGGCTGATGCCGTCGCCGTGGCCCTGTGTGGCTGGCAAACCCGTCCCCTGGTTCGATCCCATGGCTAATCTCAATATCGCCGTTATTTCCGCTGAAGTGTCGCCGTTTTCTAAAGCGGGAGGCTTGGCCGATGTCGCCCACGCCCTGCCGAAACACCTTCACCTGTTGGGACATGAAGTGACGGTTATCACTCCCTACTACAAGTTTATTGACCAACAAAGCCTGGCCAAGGAATTCATGGGAGAAGTTGAAGTCAGCTTCGGAGACCAAAAATTTCCCGTCAAGTTTTTAAAGACCCGGCTGTCACCGAATTCTCCGGTGGCCGTATACTTCGTCTATCAGCCCCAGTTGTTTAGCGATCATAACAAGTTGTGGGGATATCCCAACGATAACCTGCGCTTCGCCGTTTTTAACCGCGCGGTTTTTTCTCTTTTTGAGCTCCTTGGTAGCTTCCCTGATGTTCTGCACTGCCACGACTGGCACGCCGGCTTGATTCCGAATTATCTCCGGCTCGAGTTTTCGAAAGATGGGCGATGGGCGAAGACCTCAACCGTCTTTACCATCCACAACCTCCTTTACCAGATGCAGGGCATGTGGTACGAGGTGCCGAAAAAAAAGCGCGACGCCGGGCGGGGTTTACCACCAACAAATCCCACCGAGCTGCGAAATGTCAACTTTGCCATGCGCGGCATCAAGTATGCCGATGCCATCAACGCGGTCAGCGTCCGGTACGCGGAAGAAATTTTGACCAAGAAATTTGGCGAGGGGCTTGATGGTTTGTTGCGGCGGCGGCGTTCTCGGGTATTCGGCATCATTAACGGCGTTGATTATTCAATCTTTAATCCCAGTTTCGATCCCAACATCACCAATCACTACGATTGGAACTCGCTCGATAAAAAGATCAAGAACAAAGTGTCCTTGCAACAAGAGCTCGGATTGCCTGAGTCCGGTAACACGCCGCTCCTCGGCATGGTCCATCGCTTAACCGAACAAAAGGGTTTTGACCTGATCATGGATATTTTACCAACCCTCTTGCGGCAAGACGTGCAATTTGTGGTCGTCGGGCACGGCGACCGCGGATATTTACGTTTCTTCCGTCAGATGGCCAAGAAATATCCGAGGCAAGTGGCGATTCATTTAGAGTTTTCCGAAGCCATGGGATCGCGGGTCTATGCCGCTTCGGACATGTTTTTGATGCCCAGCCGGTACGAGCCATGTGGTATCTCGCAACTCATTAGCCTCCGCTATGGATCAATCCCTATTGTCCATCATACCGGCGGCCTGGTGGACACGATCACCGATTTCGATCCGCGGACTGGCAATGGCACGGGCTTCACGTTCCAAACATACCACGCCACCGATTTGCTCATGGCCCTGGTCCGGGCGCTCGAGACATACAAGTACCACCGGGTCTGGGAGTTTCTGACTTGGCAGGCGATGCGCCAATCATTTTCTTGGGAGCTGCCGGCGCGGAAATACGTGGAGCTCTATCGTAAAGCCATTCGATTTCATCATGCGTTGGAGTAACTTTTTCCATATCTACCAGCCACCGGCCTGGGATGAAGCGATCATCCGTCGCGCCACCGACGAGGCCTATCTTCCTTTTATTCATATTCTGCAAAGCCATCCCGATCTTCGCGTCACGCTGAACATCACCGGGTCATTAACCGAACAATTACTGGCCCTGGGACTGACGTCCGTGATCGACGGCATACGTTCCTTGGCCGAGCGCGGTCAAATTGAGCTCGTCGGCAGCGCCATGTACCACCCAATTTTGCCCCTGCTTCCGTCCGATGAGGTTGTCCGCCAAATTACCCTCCAAACCGAATACTACAAAAAGGTCTTCGGCTCGGCGTTTGCTCCGAAGGGTTTTTATTGTCCGGAGATGGCCTACGGTCCTGACCTCGACGACTGCTTGCTCGCCCAGGGCTTCGCGTGGGTCATTGTCGATGAGATCGCGCTTGACGGGATTGGCCGGCCAGCCGTCGATCATGGCTACCGGTCGCCCAGCGGGCTTTTGGTGCTGCTGCGTAACCGGTTTATGAGCGATTTTTTAGCCTTCCGGGCGGGCATTGATCAGCCCAAGGAAGCCGCCCAAGCGATTCGTGATGATGCGCGAAGCCAGCGTGGTTTAGTCACGGCTATGGATGGGGAAAATTTAGGCCACCATCGGCATGGCGTCGATCGATTGTGGGGGTTTCTGGTGACGCAGCCGGATATTGAGACGCTCACGCTTTCCGAGTTTTTAGCCGTCGGGGACACGCCGGTCGAGGCCCACCCCCGAGCCTCAAGTTGGGCTTCTCAAGAATCTGAGATGGCCGCCAACATCCCCTATGGTCTCTGGAAGCACCCAAGTAACCCTATCCATGCGCTCCAGTGGCGCCTGACCCACACCATTATTGAGGCGGTCAAGAAAGCCACGGCCGATCCACAATTCGCGACGGCCAGACGGCTGTTGGATCAAGGATTAACGTCGGACAAATATTGGTGGGCTTCGGCTTCACCGTGGTGGGACACGACGATCATTATTCGCGAAACACAGAAGTTGGCCGATGTCATCGCGCCTCTGACGACCGTGACCGTAAAAACTCGAAACGAAGTTGAACGCTTGATGCAACAACTCACGACCACGGTGGAATTGTGGGAAAAAACCGGCCTAGCCAAACAGCGTCAAACGACCTACCTTTCGACCAGCGGGAACGTGCACTTTCTGGGTGGACAGCGGGTGTCGTAATCCCGGCGACGTGCTATACTAATCTCTCGCAACTCTATGGTCTGGGCTAACTTCCTCCACTTTTACCAACCACCGACGCAAAAGCCTTATTGGGTCAAGCGTATCACGGACGAATCATATCGTCCTATTTTGCGCGGCATGCTCGAGCACCCCACCGCGCGGACCACCATGAACATCAGTGCCATTCTGGTTGAGCTCTGGGAACAAAACGGAGCCGAGGATGTGATTGACCTGGTGCGGCAGCTCCTGAAGGGGGGCCAAATTGAGCTGACCGGTTCCGCCAAGTACCACCCGCTCCTGCCCATGCTGCCCGACGAAGAGATTATTCGGCAAATTGTTTTGAACTCTGAAACGCACCGCCGATACTTTGGTGATTTATTTCAGCCCCATGGATTTTTTCCGCCGGAAATGGCCTTCTCACGTCATGTGGCCGAGTTAGTGGCTGGCCAGGGATTTGAATGGATTATCGTCGATGAGTTATCGTTTAAAAAAGAACATGCGGCGGTCGACTACGGGGTGGTCTACGACGTGACCGGGATACCAAACTTCCACATCTTCTTCCGCGAACGAAAAATGAGTTATAAGATTCTTTCCGGCCAACTCGGGACTGGCGCCTTATTGGCTCAAAGCCTCGGCGATCGACTCAAACGCGACGAATATCTCCTAACCGCTATGGATGGTGAAACCTTTGGTCACCACCGTCCGGGCATGGAGCTCCTTTTGTTTGAAGTGTACAAAGCCCCCGAGTTTCAGACCGTCCTTATTTCTGAACTGCCGAAAAAGTTCAGCCGTCGGGCCGAGGTCGAGCCTTTGCCCTCCACCTGGGCCTTAATGGAAAAAGACCTCGAGCGCAACGAGCCCTTTTCTCGCTGGCAGGATAGCCAAAATCCTATTCATGTTCTCCAGTGGCAGCTGACCGATCTAGCGCTCGGCGTGGTCCGGCGGGCCGATCAAAAAGATCCGGGATATCCCGCAGTCCGCACCTCGCTCGATCGCGCCCTGCACTCCGATCAGTACTGGTGGGCCTCGGCCAAGCCCTGGTGGTCCCTAGAAATGATCGAACGGGGGGCAAAGGAATTGAAAGATGTGGTCTTGGTCGCCCCGAACGCCTCATCGGCCGAGCGAGAGCAGGCTGACCAGCTCTATCGCCAAATCATTACTCAGGGGTTTGATTGGCAGCGCGAGGGCATAGTCGAAGCGCTGGCCAGGCAGGAAGACGAGGAAATGCGTCAGCGAACTGATGAGGGTCTTCCGAAACTTCCCGCCGTCGAAATAAAAAAAATGATCGCCGGCTTGGAAAAGGAAATGGCGCTCGTGGCCAATCAGCAGGAGTTTGAGCGAGCCGCCCAGCTTCGCGACCGGATCAAGGAGCTCCGCGGCTATGAACACGAGGCTTAAACGGCCCGCCTTCCTCTCGCCGGTTACGATGCGGCGTGCCCTACAAGCGCGACTTTTGAGCGTTGATGCGCGAGCCAGACTCATCCGCAAGGTGACGGTTGAACGTTTGGGGGGATTTGAAGACCGAAGTCACAAGCTTCGCTACCATTTGTGGCTCCGAATGTCGGACCATACGATCAAACGAGTCGTGATCCGCGGCACGATTGAGGTTCAGGATGAGACGCGACGCCAAGCGTACGAAATTATGAAGTTTCTTTGGCTCCATGGCTTTGACCGCGGTCCGTTTCAAATTCCTCGACCCATCACTTTTTTCCGTCGCTGGAAACTACTCCTCTACCAAGAAGCGCCAGGAAAATCGGCCCTCGATTTTCTCGCCCGGCGACACCAAACGGAAAAAATCATGGCCCTTTCAGGGCAATGGCTAGCCGAGTTGCATCGCCACTCACCCCGAACTATTCGCCTGGCCTATAACCACCGCGGCCGGCAGCATTATTGGCGGGCGGTTTTGGGCCTGTTAACAAAGGAGTACGAACCGGATTTCATCTTACTGCGTCGTGGTATTCAGCGGATCAAGCATTTTGAGGACCGCTTGGCTCGCGGACGAGGACGGGTGTTGGTCCACCACGACTTCCACCCCGGAAACATCATCCTCAGTGGTCAAACGTTGCGCGTGATTGATTTTAGTGAATCGCGATTGTCTCATCCCTTGATTGATATTGCCAGCTTCATGATCCAGCTGGAGATGTTGCTGGGCCGACATGTTCCCCAATCGATCATCAAGAGGTGGCAACATTCTTTTTTTCGCGCCTACCAGGGCCGGACCCGAAAACGCTTGTCTCTCCAGGGTTCATCGGCCCAAGAAATATTCAACCTCATGAGGTTCCGTCTAGCTTTTCAGGCTTTTGTTGGAGCATATGTGGCGGGACAAAAAGATAGCTTTTGGCGTCGGGAGATTCTTCAGTCACCCCTGCTATGAATGCCTATCGTATTATCCCTACCGCCCCGGACAAGATCCGACAAGCGCTTGACCACCTTCGAGTCCGGCCTGTACAACAGCACTATACCCCCGAGGTCGCCGCGCAAAAAAATTCTCGCTTTTACATGACACCGGTAGTTGGTCCGGGCGGACGTTTGGCCTGGTTCAAGGCAAGCCTGCAGGACACGCCCTGGCTGCATCGAAGTCTTCGCGAAGAAATTCTGGTGCAAAAAACGTTCGCCGCGTATGAAAAAAAGTATCGTCCGGTCTTTGATTCTCCTTCGTACATCACTGCGGCGGAAGGTTCGCGCGGCTTCTCGTGGTTACTGCGAAAATATTGGCAAGGCACCTACGCCGGAGATATGGACGATCGCTTCGGCATGACCAGCTCATTTTTGCGCCGGGTGTCTCACCTGACTATGGCTCGGGTGTTCGGGGACGTACGCCAGATGACCCCGTTAGTCCGCAAACGAGTAGGGCCCAATACGCATGGGCTATCTTGGTACTTACTTGATTTTCATTACTACCGCCAACATTTTTTTACTCCCCTTCTTCAACACACCTTGAACCCCGGATGGAAACGCGATGATATCGACCGGATGGAAGAAATATTCCATGCCCACCGCGCTTTTTTTCGTCAGCACGCCACTGTCTTCACGCATGGTGACATGTATCCAAATAACATGATGGTCCGTGGCCAATCTGCCCCTCGGGTCGTCCTCTTTGACTGGGAGTTATCCCATCTCAACCTTCCCACCTTCGACCCGACGATGGTCTATCTCCAGGCCTGGCGGCAACCACAATGGCAAGAGCGGTTTCGGCGCCAGACCATGACTTTGTTAGGCCAGCCGCGGGTATCGGAAACGGCCTGGCGACTATCCATGCTTTCGCTGGCTACCAGGCTTACGGCCTTCTGCTTTATCCGGCTCACCGACGGACAGCCTGATCGTTATCCGCGAGCCACCCCCACCCAACGCACCCTCCTTCGTTCGCTGTATCCGAAAATGCTCAAACACTTGCGGTTGACGTATGGCCACTAGGCGATACAAAGTCCTGTTTGTGACGCCAGAGGTCACTCCCATTATTAAGGTGGGTGGTCTAGGAGATGTCGCCGGCGCCCTGCCCAAGGCCCTCGAAGTTCGCGGACATGACGTCCGCATTATCTTGCCCGACTATGGGGTCATCGATCGGGCCACGTATCCGTCTGATCGGTGCTGGTCGAACCTACGCGTTCGCTGGGAGAGCCGTGACGTTCAGGTGAATATCAACGAGGGCGTGTTGCCGGGCTCCACGGTGCCCGTGTACTATCTCGATTATCCTGAGCAGTTCGAGTACGGCGGGGTCTATGTAGAAAAGGCGGGCGGCGATGCCTTGAAACGAGCGATTCGCCACTTCGTTTTTTTGTCGACGGCCGTCGCCCAGGTGTTGGATCAGATTGATTGGCAACCAGATCTCGTGCATTGCCATGATTGGCCCGCCGCCCTGGTACCATCCTTGTTGCGGCGATCGAAGATCCATAACCATACCCCCACCGTTCTGACGATTCACAACTTGGAAAACCAGGGGGGGTGGCCGGCCCAGGAGGTCCTGGGGTGGTTGGGGTTCACTGATCGCCAAGCGGAGTTTTTTTCCTTGCGTGATCGGTACAAGAGTTTCAACCTTTTGCAGCAGGGTATTCATGCCGCCACGGTTGTGAACACGGTCAGTCCAACTTATGCCAAAGAAATTCTCACGCCCGAGCTGGGCGAAGGTCTCGATCAAGACCTTTCGGAACGGCCATCTGTTCAGGGTGTATTGAATGGTATCGACACGGAGCAATTTGATCCAGCGACCGACCCCCACATCGCTTTTCGTTACTCCGCCAAAACTGTTACCAGGGGCAAGGCCCAAAACAAGTCTGCTCTTCAGAAAGCTTTCGCCTTGCCCGCAAACGATGACAAACTACTGATCGGGTCGGTTGGTCGGCTCACATCACAAAAGGGTTATGATTTACTGGCAGCTATCGGACCGGATGTAGCATCTTTAGGTCTGGAGATAGTTATGCTCGGGTCTGGACATTCATCGGTAGAACAAGCATTGCAACGGCTGGCCCAGGCTCATCCCGCCTGGTTCCGTCTCCGGATCGGCTTTGACGCCCGGCTGGCCCAGCAGATCTATGCCGGCGCGGATGTATTTTTGATGCCGTCGCGATTCGAGCCATGCGGTCTCGGACAACTGATTGCGATGCGATATGGTACACTACCGGTGGTGCGAGCTACTGGGGGATTAAAAGATACGGTTTCTGACCTCGGTCTCCACCCGCACCAGGGGACCGGATTCGTGTTCGAGAACTTCCAGTCGGCCGCCTTGCTTAGCGCCCTGCAACAAGCTTCCCATGTGTTTCGAACAAATAAAAAATTGTTTGCCGATGGCAGGTGATTATCGCCCCCGGCCGGCGACACCGGCCCCACGACCCGAGTGTGCAGATGGGAAAAGAAGCTGTTCCCCGCCAAACTGAGGATATTTTTAGTCAAGAGAAGCTGCGCACCTCACGCGCCTTGTTAACGATCGGCGGGTCAAAAAATTGGCGGGTGAAGGTTATTCCCAATATTTTCCCCGTGGTTAGCATTGATAATCCGAAAGCCTACGGGTATCAAGAGGTGGTGGTGGAAACGCCGGAATACGGCGTGGAAATGTCTTCGTTGCCGGAAAGTCACATTGCCGATATTCTTCGTGCCTACGGCGCGCGCGTCCGCGCTCTGCAGCGGGATCAGAAAATTCGTTATATTCTCGTCTTCAAAAACAATGGCGGGGGAGCGGGTGCCTCTATTCAGCACGCTCATTCACAAATCTTTGCCTCGGCCTATGTACCGCCCCATATCGTGGTGCGGCGAAAACGCGCCCAAGAATACCGTGTCATGAACAACCGCGACTACTATAGTGATCTTTTAATTAAAGAAGAAAATGGTCCCCGCTGGATTGTCTCGGGGAGTCATGTCTGTGCTCTCACCCCTTATGCTTCGCTCTATAATTACGAGGCCTGGATCATGCCCTGGCGGCGGGTCGATAACGTCAGCCAACTTTCGGATGTCGAGGTGAAAGAGATGGCTAAATACCTCAAGTTTCTTCTGACCAAGGTTGGCGAAACAGGGTTGCCGTATAACTACTACCTCCACCAGGTCGTGGGAGATCAGTTTGAGCACCTCTATCTCCGCATTGCGCCGCGCGGCGACGTGTGGGCTGGACTCGAACTCGGATCTCGGCTGGTCGTCAATACGGTTTCTCCCGAAGAGGCGGCGACCTTCTACCGTCCCGCAGCTAATCCGCCACCAACTTCATAAAGCGCCGCTTCCCAACTTGGAGCACCGTCCCGTTCTGGATGGTGACTTCGTTCTGCCAGTCTTTTACCACCTGGTCGTTCACTTTAACGCCGCCCTGCTCGATCAGTCGCCGCGCCTCGGAGCGACTGGTGACCAGCCGCTGACTCACGAGGAGATTGATCAGGTAGTGTCGGCCCGGTTTGATCCGGGCTCGGGGAATGGTTTTGGGCAAACCCTTGTGGCTGAAAACTTTTGTAAACTCAAGTTCGGCTTCATCGGCCGCGGCCGTTCCGTGGTAGATGCCGACGATATCTCGAGCCAGCTTTTGCTTCCATTTTTTTGGATTCTCCGTCTTCTTTTTGAGCCCATGCTCTATTTCCGCAATGCGCTCGAGAGGCTCATCTGTACACAACGTGAAAAACGAGACGATCATTTTATCCGGAATGGACATGGTTTTCCCATACATTTCTCCTGGCGGGTCCTCGAGGGCGATGAAATTATTACTCGTCTTACTCATTTTTTCTTTACCATCCGTGCCTAGGAGATACTCCATCATCATCACGTCTTGTTGGTCTTGTTTGTTCGCGGCTTGGATATCGCGACCCATAAGAAGGTTGAATTTTTGATCGGTGCCTCCGAGTTCGACATCCGCCCGCACCTCAACGGAGTCATAGCCTTGGAGGAGTGGGTACACCAACTCGTGAACCCCTAGTCCTTGGCCGAGGTCAAGGCGGCGGCGAAATGTTTCGTGCGCCATAATGTGATTGACGGATCCCTGCCCCAACAGACGAAGAAAGTTTTTGGCGCTCAAGCGATCATACCACTCACTGTTGTATCGCACCTCGACCCGGCGGACATCCAATATTTTTCCTATTTGTTGCAAGTAGGTTTGACTGTAGTCCTTGGTTTGTTCGGCGGTCAATGAAGATCGCGTCTTATCCCGCCCACTCGGATCGCCGACTTGGGCCGTGTAGTCGCCGATGATCAGGATGATGTGGTGCCCGGCCCGTTGCCACGCCGCGAGTTTGCGCAGGGGCACGGCATGGCCAAGGTGGAGGTGGTAGCCGGTCGGATCAACCCCAAATTTGACCCGCAGCGGTCTGCGGCGTCTCAACTTCGCTTCCAAGCTAGTCCGATTGATAATTTCGGCGACGCCTCTCTCCAGTAGGTCGGCTTGCGGTTGTTCGATGGTCATAGCCATGGCAATCTTGAAATTATAGCAAAAAAATTGTATACTGGACAGCGTTCATGTCTTTGCCGTCCTCCATAAAAACAACTCGTCGACACTCCGGAAGTGGGGCGATTTTGCCTGCCCGTCGCTTTCCTGGCCGCTCGATGCGACGCCATGGCCGCTGGCGTCGGCGCCTCTTGGCCGTGGTGGCGATCGGTCTTTTTTTGTCGATTGTTGGCGGGGTGGCGGTTGTGGCCTGGGTCTCCCAAGACTTGCCCGATCCGAACAACCTGAACACCCGGGTCGTCGCCCAAAGTACAAAGATTTATGCCCGCGACGGAAAAACTATCCTCTATGACATTCATGGCGACCAGCGACGAACCAGTGTCAATCTTGAAGATATCAGCCCCCATGTGATTCAGGCGACCCTGGCCGTCGAGGACAAAGATTTCTACAAGCACGCTGGCGTGTCGTTGCGGGCCATTATTCGAGCAGTGTGGGTTGATGTCACACATGGAAGTAAGGCGCAGGGTGGGTCGACTATCACCCAACAATTAGTAAAAAATTCAATCTTAACCCGCGAAAAAACCTTTACGCGAAAAATTAAAGAGTTGGTCTTGGCCTACCAGATTGATCGACGTTTTTCTAAAGACCAGGTCCTTCGCCTCTACTTTAATGAAATTCCCTATGGCGCCAGCGCGTATGGCGTTGAGGCGGCGGCGGAAACCTATTTTGGGAAGCGGGCCAAAGACCTCGACCTGGCCGAGAGCTCTTTGCTCGCCGCCATGGTTCAGGCCCCCACGTTCTACTCGCCAAACGGCAGTCATCGCACCGAGCTCATTCAGCGGCAGCATTTTGTGTTGTCCCTGATGGTGGAGCAAAAAAGAATTACTAAAACCCAAGCGGACGAAGCCAGGACGGTTGACGTCTTGGCCCGTATTTCGCCATATCGCGATCGCATCGTCGCCCCCCATTTTGTTTTTTATGTGCGTGACTACCTAGAACAAAAATATGGTGACGTGTTGGTTGAAAAGGGTGGTCTCCGGGTCGTCACCACCCTTGATCCCGACCTGCAGAAAATCGCCGAGGATGAGGTGGCCAAGGGCGCGGTGAAAAACGAAAAGTCTTCTCGCGCCGATAACGCCGCCCTGGTGGCTATTGATCCCAAAACGGGCCAGGTGCTGGCCATGGTTGGCTCCCGCGACTTTTTCGATACCGCTCATGACGGAAATTTTAACGTCGCCACCGCGGTGCGTAATCCTGGATCCTCATTCAAGCCCATCGTGTACTTGACGGCTTTTACCAAGGGGTACACGCCCGAAACGACTCTTTTTGACTTGAAAACAGATTTCGGTCCGGATGGATCAGGAAAAGATTTTATTCCCAATAACTTTGACGGGAAGGAGCATGGCCCGGTGTCAATGCGGCAGGGCCTGGCCGGGTCATTAAATATTCCGGCCGTTAAAACCCTCTACCTCGCCGGTCTCCCTAATGTCTTGGACGTGGCTGACCGGTTTGGGTACACCACGATTGACCGCAGCAAAGTGGGGTTAGCCCTGGCCATCGGTGGGGGCGGGGTGACGCTCCTGGAGCATACGGGCGCCTTCAGCGTCTTAGCGAATGATGGCGTTCGCGACCCCGTCACTTCTATTCTCCGCATTGAGGACAAGGCCGGTAAGGTCTTAGAACAATATCAGAAGAAAGAAACTCGAGTGGCTGATCAAGACGCCGTGCGCCGAATCGTTGACGTGTTGTCGGATAATAATGCGCGGGCGTTTGTCTTCGGGTCCCACAGTCCGCTGATTCTCTCCAACCGACCAGTGGCCGCAAAAACAGGCACCACCAATGACTTTAAAGATGGTTGGACGCTCGGTTTTACCCCTTCGCTGGCCGCCGGCGTTTGGGTCGGTCGAAATGATAATGGCCCCCTCAAGGCTGGTTCTGACGGGGTAGTGGTGGCGGGCCCGATTTGGCACGCCTTTATGGAACGCGCGCTCAAGGGGAAGCCGGTCGAAAGTTTTCAAAAACCCCCACCCAATACCTCGACCAAGCCCGTCCTCCAGGGCAAGCTGCAAAGCCAGGTGCCAATTAGCGTCGATACGGTGACCGGGAACCAAATTCCCGACAGCTGTTTGGCGCCTTGGCCGCCCGCGTATGTCGGCAAAAAGTATATTCGCAAAGTACATGATGTTTTGTATTATGTCAACAAAGATGACCCCGGTGGTCCGCCGCCCGCCGACCCGACGGTTGATCCCATGTTCTCTCGCTGGGAATCTTCTGTTCAGGCCTGGGCCAAGAAAAATAATTACGTCGCCCAGTCCCCCGCCCTGGAAAACTGCTCTTTGCGTACCTCCTCGACCGGGCCAACGATTGCCTTCTCCCAACCAACAAACAATCAGACGGTAACAACTAGTTCGGTGGTGGCCGCGGTCAGTGCTTCCGAACCAGGAGCATCCATTACGTCCGTTCAGTTTTCTTTTGACGGTTCGGTGGTGGCCACGCTTTCCGCTCCGCCCTTCTCGAGCACTCTGGACGTCAGCTCTCTGTCCAACGGTTTTCATTCTCTGTCCGCTAGCGCCACCGATAATAAAGGCATCTCTTCGAGCGCTTCCCTCAACCTCAATATTCTGCACAATGCCGCCCAAGGAAGCCAGTACTTTATTTCTCCCAGCCCGCGTTCGAAGATTTCCCACGACAGCTTCCCTCAGGAAGTTCAGGTGTTTGCCTATGATCCGGTCGGGGTGGCCTCGATCACCTTATCCATGAAGGCGGCTGACGGTACGATTACCACTCTGGACGCGGTCAACAGCCCAAGCGACTCAACGGTTAGTCTGTCCTGGCCCACCACGGCGCCCGGAGACTATCAGTTGTTTTTCCAGGTAAAAAATAACAAAGCCGTGGTGACCCAAAGCGACTTTTTGCCCGTGACCGTCAACTAGTGACCCGCGGTAATAGTTTGTTGACCCGGCTCTTGCGGTGCTGATTTCGTTGCTCCAGTTGTCGGTTTATTTCATCAAGGAGGACGTGGTGTTGCTGGGTAATTTTCCCGATCAGCGCGGCGTGGCTGACGCGGATGACAACTTGTCCGGACCGAATGGATGTGGCGCGGGCATCCTGTGGTTCTGTTCGCAACGCCTCCCGCAAAATTCGGTTAATCACGTCAAGTTCCTCGGCCGCGCGGAAGGCCGGGTCGCGCGGCGCTAAACCACGATCAAAAATGTTCCGAATGTGCTCCATTTACTGTCGAATGGGCATGATTAAGTAGAGGGCGCCGACCTGTTTCATGTTTTGGAGGAGTCCCGGCGCTTGCCCATCATTCAGTTGCAGCTGGATTTCGTCCCCGGCCAGGCCCTGAATTCCATCGAGCAGATATCGGTAGTTAAAAACTGTCGTTGTTTTCGGCCCCGTCACTTTCGCCGACAGGGTCGCCCGGTGCTCTCCTTGTTGGCTATTGGCCGCCGACAGGGCGAGTTGTTTTTCGTCGGCTTCGAGGGTGAGATCGTTAATACCGGGCTGGCAAAAGAGGCTGGCCGCCTTGGTGTTGGCTAAAAATTCTTGGTGATCAACGACAATAGTGGTCGCCCAAGTTTTAGGAATGATCTGTTCGTAGTCGGGGTAGTGGCCTTCGATAATCCGAGAAACAAGTTCGAGTTCATCAAAGTTAATTTGGATTTGGTTGTCTCCGATGGCAATTTTTACTTCGGCCTCGCTTTGTGGTAGGACCCGAAGCAGCTCCTGGGCGGTGCGCGCAGGGACAATAACCCCGGCATGATTTTGTTCACCCTGGAGCAGGTCGAGGCGGCGCTCCGCCAGGCGATAGCTGTCTGTCGCGGCCAGCACGAGTTTTTTGTCCTGGGCCCGAATAAACACACCGGATATTTCTGGCCGAGATTCGTCGTTGGCGACCGCGAAGACGACGCCTTCGAGGCCGGTGGCCAATTCCCGCGCGGGGAGTGTCACGGTGGTCGGACTGGTGATGGTGGGCATGACCGGAAATTCTTCGGCCGATATCCCGCGAATGGTGGTCGTACTATGCCCCGAAACAATGGTCAGGCCGTTTTCCTTCGCTTGGCAATGAATTTGTTCGTGCCCGAGGAAATTTACAAAATCTCCTAGCAGCTTGGCCGGAACGGTATACCGACCCGGCTGGTCAATTTTTGCTCGCACAATTGTGGTGGTGCCAAGTTCAAGGTTCGTCGCTTGAAGCTTGACCACTCCCCCCTCGGCTACAATCAAAACATTATTCAAAATAGGTAGGGCCAGGTTCTTGCTGGCCACGCGTCCAACCGCATTCAGACCACGGGATAAATTTTCCTGCGTACAAGTGAATTTCATAGTCTTAATTAAAGTATTGGTAGTAATAAGGGGGTGGATTGTGGGGACAACCACGGAAAACGCGCCGGAGAGGTTCTCAACAAGGAAGGAGAACAACTTCTCGCTTTCACAGCCCGCCCGGGACAAACAAGGGACAAAAACGGGAAAACTTTTCTGGCGTGTGTTTTTCCCCGCCAACGGCGTAAGTTGTTCACCGCTTACCCGCCGTCTCGCCGTAGGTCACCCACAAAACCAAGGGAAGTATATAACAGGCAGTCTCTTCCCGGAGGAGAAACATAGCGATTTGCCGCGGCACAACCAGCTCTTTTTTTCGGCTGGCGCCAAGTAAGTCGCCGATTTGGACGTCGAAATAGTCAGCCGCCGCGCTGACCACCTGCTTTGGGGTGACGCCGCCGCGCTTAGGTACTTGAGCCAATGAGCCCAACAGACTTTTCGTGCTCTCCAGTGTGGGCGGCGTTTTATTAAGGCCGTGGTAGGCAATAATTCTATTGAGCGCCCCCTCCAATTCACGGACATTGCTTTGGACTATTTCGGCGATATAGTGGACAATATCGTCGGAGAGTTCATATTTTTTTTCGCGGCACTTAGCCTCAAGAATCGCAATCCGCGTTTCCAGATCGGGCGGGACAATATCGGCCACCATGCCCCACTCAAAACGAGAGACGAGTCGGGCTTCAAGGGCCGGAATGGACTTTGGGGGGCGGTCGGACGTGACCACAATCTGCTTCCCATCCTGGTGGAGGGCGTTAAAAGTGTGGAAAAATTCTTCCTGCGTTCCCTCCTTGCCGGAGAGAAACTGAATGTCGTCGATGAGCAGGGCGTCCACGCCGCGATAGAAATTCTTAAATTTTTCCGCGTTTCCCTTTGAGACCGCCTGGATAAACTCATTCGTGAATTTTTCTGAACTAACATACACCACCCGCTTACTCTTGTCCCGTGCCAGGATTTCGTTACCGATCGCCTGCATCAAGTGTGTTTTTCCTAAACCAACCCCGCCATAGATGAAGAGTGGATTGTAGACTCCGCCCGGCTTGTCGGCGACCGCCCGGGCCGCCGCGCGGGCCAGCTCGTTTCCTTTGCCAACCACAAAATAACTGAACGCGTAGCGCTCATCAAGCCCGCCGCGCTCCGAAGATCGCTGCGGTGTGGTGGCCGCTCGACTTTCCACCGGAGCAGCGCCCGTGGTTTCCGCCCGGCCCGCTTCGCGCCGGCTTTCCACGCGATACTCAACGCCGGCCACTTCTGCGGAGGCCGTGTTTTGGAGTGCTTTGAGGATCGAGGGATGGTATTTTGTTTCCAACCAGGCCTTGGTAAAGCCATTGGGGACGCCGACAATGATCCGACGATCATTTATTTCAGCAATAAAGGTGTTTTTAAACCAGGTAGTGAAGTTTGCTTTACTGATGAGCAACTCTAACTCACCAAGTGCTGCTTGCCACAATTGTTCTTTGGTCATAAAAACCCCTTAAAATTTGGTCTAGGCATACATAATACCACACCAGGAACACCAAAAAAATGGCCAAAATTAGCCAAAAAGTTAATATTCTGTGGATAACCTGTTTATGAAATAGCCAACAATATTTTCTGTGGATATTTATTGACCAATAGGTCTATTACTGATACAGTGGGTGGGATTTATGCCCAAAAGAACCTACCAACCAAAGAAGAGGCGGCGGGACCGCGTGCACGGTTTTAGGAAACGCCAACGCAAACCAAGTGGCCGCCGGGTTCTCAAACGCCGCCGGGCTAAAGGCCGGCACCGCCTAACCGTCTAGGCATGCTCCCCCGCCGGAGCCGCCTTCACACGGCTCGTGAATATCGCGAAATGTTTCGGCGCGGTCGCAGCCGGCGGGGTAAATTTCTGACCGTTTGGATGAAACCAAGCCAAACAAAGCGCTGGAAGTTTGGTTTCGTCGTCAGCAACCGCGTGGCCAAGTCGGCAGTCACCCGGAACACGATTAAACGGCGCCTCCGCCACGCGGTGCGCGCCGCGGCCCCGACCATCGATGCATACGAGGTGGTGGTCATCACCCAACCCCAGGCTAAAAACCAATCATACGCCACTCTCAACCAGGAACTCACTAGGCTTCTACAACCATAGTATGGACATCGTCGTTAAAATTATTTCGCTCTATCAGCGCACCCTGTCGCCGGACCACGGTTGGTGGCGGGCGCGCCACCCCCTTGGCTTTTGCCGGTACCACCCCACCTGTTCGGAATACACGAAGCAGGCGGTGATGACCTATGGTGCCGGCCACGGACTCTGGCTCGGGTTTTTACGCATCCTCCGTTGCCACCCCTGGGCGGCTGGCGGACTTGACCCTCTTCCTCCGAAGCCATGAACATTCTTTCTCTTGCCTTCTCTCACGTCATCTACCAGCCGATTTTTAACACCCTGCTATATATCCAAAAGATTGTACCCGGACACGATCTGGGCATCTCCATCATCGTGGTCACCGTCCTAATCAAAGCGGTCTTGTATCAACCATCACTGGCCGCCATCCGTTCCTCCCGCCAACTGCAAAGCCTGCAACCGAAACTGAAGGCCCTGCAAGAGCAATTTAAAGACAACAAAGAGCAGTTGGCGAAGGAACAAATGAAACTGTACCGAGAAAATCGGGTCAACCCCATTTCTTCCTGCCTGACACCCCTGATTCAACTCCCTGTGCTCATTGGCTTGTACCAGGTTTTTTACAACGGTATCCGCGTCGACGCCCACGGCCTGCTTCACGCCAGCCAACTGCACAACGTGTATGCCGCCTTGCGGGGCTACTACGCCCACACCAGCATTAACACCATGTTTTTGCACTGGGTTGACATGACCAAGACGCACAACCTCGTTCTCGCCGCCCTGGCTGGGCTGACAACCTGGTGGCAATCAAGCATGTTGGCCAGCCCCAAAGAACCAAAAATACCGGGCGCCAAAGACGAGGGCTTGACCAGCGCCATCAATAAACAAACCAAGGTCTTGCTCCCCATCATGATGACCTACTTTTCCTACCGCTTTCCTTCGGGACTAGCCCTGTACTGGTTCGTGTCTACTATCTTCACCATCGGTCAACAATATGTCTTTTTGCGGCAACACAAGCTGGCTAACTCCGTAAAAAAAGATGAACAACCAACTTAGCCCCCTCCGATTGCCAGTCCGGACCGAGTCGGGTCGGGCCCTCGGGAATGTCGTGGATGTTATTTTGGAGCCAGACACGCAATCGGTCTTAGCCTATCACGTCAAACCAAGCCGGCTCGTTCCCGACGTCGTCCGCTCCCCGCTGGTTATCCATCGTAGCCAGGTCGTTCAGCTGAACGAAACAGAGATGGTGGTCGACGATGCGGTGCTGCGAGCGCCAGAACAAACCATCGCGCCTCAGGCGACTGCCCAGGTCTAGCCCGAAATAATAACGCGCCGACCAAGACCGGCAGTGGTTATTTTTATTTGCAGAGCCCGAGGCCAGCGTTGACCAACCATGCGGCCCGGCCATTCAATCAGCAGTAAGCACCTGGGGTCACGCTTGGTTTCATTGATCTCAAGGGCGGCCACTTCCCTGGGATGGTTGATCCGGTAGGCGTCGATATGCACGATCCGGCGCCACCGGCCATCCCGGACACGGTACTCCTTTTTTAAGCCAAAGGTTGGACTAGTGATCCGAGATCGAACCCCCAGCGCTCGCAGCGCGCCACGAATCAGGGTAGTCTTACCCGCCCCCACGGGTCCGGTCAGTAGCCATACATAATTCTGCCTGGTCCGGGCCAATCGCCCACCCAAGCGGGCGGTGGCCGTCGGTGTGGGACACCAGATTGACGATCCTCGGGGGTTTTGGTATACTCCGATATTCTTTTTTTTCTTCTTTGTCGTTGGCATGTCGTTATCTATGATCGCACAGGCGGTGCATGTGCTGCAGGAAGCGAAGGCACCGTTGATCATTATACCAAGGAACCCCAGTACGGACGACATGGCCTCGAGCCTGGCCCTGGCCGTCGTCTTGGATACGTTAGGCAAAAAAAGCGTGGTCGTGTCGCCGGAGTTTCGGGTACCCGCCCGTCACGATTTTTTGCCAAACCTCAATCGCATTGTCCCGGCCATCCCGGCCGCCCAAAACCTGATCATCCGCTTGGACGTGAAAAAAGAGAAGCTCGATACACTGAGCTACGAGGTGATCAACGACATCCTCAACATCTACCTGACTCCCAAAATAGGCCGGATGGATCCCGACAAAGTGCAGATCGCCAGCGGGCCGCATGCCTATGACTGCGTCATTACGATAAGCGTCGAGGATCCCAAAACGTTGGGTCCAGTGTACGAACAACACCTGGAGCTCTTTGTCCATCAGCCCACGGTCAATATCGACCACCGGCCGACCAACACCCGCCACGGCCACGTCAACCTCGTCGACGTCACCGCAAGCTCATCGGCGGAAATTATTTTTAGCCTCACCCGAGCGCTTGGCCTTGAACTTCTTGACGAACCCGTGGCCACCAGCCTTCTCGCCGGCATCATCTCCAAAACCGCTATTTTCCAGAACCAGCAAGTCACCCCCCGAGCGCTGGCGGCGGCGGCGCAGCTCATGAATCTCGGCGGCCGGCGCGAAGAGGTGGTCAAACAACTCTACCAAACAAAGTCAGTCAACACTCTCAAGGTTTGGGGGCGAGCCCTGGAACACATGGAAACCATGGCCCAAGGCAAAGCCATTCTCGCCACGCTCAGTCGTGCTGACTTAGCCCAAACTGCCACCACCACCGAGGAAGCCTCCGGGGTCATTGGTGAAGTACTGATCAATGCGCCGGACGCCAGGTTTATTTGCCTGTGCGTTGAACAAGCCCAAGGCGCGGACTTCTTCCTCCAGCACCCAACGGAATTTACTCCCGGACCGAACTGGCCAAAACTTGTATTCGTACACCCCACCCAAATGCGGGGGCACCTCGATGCGTCCCTCGCGGACTCGCAAGCCCGCCTGAAGAAACTTTTGGAAGCCGCGGTCCTGACATAGGAAACCGCACGTGCGGTCACGCGCTGGATTTGCTATAGTACCAGCATGCAAAGCCCAGTCGGACTGCAACATGTGGCCACCCCCGAACTTGAGGAGGCGCTGGCGGAAAAAATGAGCCAGATTGCCTTGAAAGAAAAAGAACAAGAAACGCAATCGCAGGCCAGTACCCAGGGGTATGGATATATTAACCTAGTTGGTTTTCCGATTGGGCCAGAAACCATCGCCCTCCTGCCGGAAGCTGAGGCCCGGCGGCTGAAAGTTATTTGTTTTTTGAAATCCGCCGAACAACTCCGGCTGGGGGCGGTTGATCCGAGTCAACCCGAGGTTCGATCTTTGGCCCAGGTCCTGGCCAACAAGCACCGAGCCCACGTTGAGGTCTATATTATTTCCGAGCACAGCTTCGATTCAGCCATCAAACAATATGCCCGACTGCCCAAGATTCACAAACAGGTCAGCGGCATTGCCATTGCCGAGCAAGACATCAGTAAGTTTCGCCAAGAGATATCCGACCTAAAAAGCTTACAAGACAAGCTCGCCAACACCTCGGTCACCGACACCTTCACTTTATTAGTGGCCGGGGCGCTGCAGGCCCGATCCTCGGACATTCACATTGAGGCCGAAGAAGCGGCCGTTCGGGTTCGGTACCGAATCGATGGCGTCCTGACCCCGGCGGCTACCCTGCCACGGGCTACCTGGCCAAGAATTATTTCTCGCATTAAGTTGTTAGCCGGCCTCAAGCTGAATATTACGGGCAAGCCCCAGGATGGGCACATTACAATTTATCTGGCCCAAGAAAAAATCGATGTCCGGGTTTCTACCCTACCCACCGCTTTCGGGGAAAGCGTAGTGATGCGAATTCTCCACTCCTCCGCCGCAAACATTTCCTATGATGAGCTGGGTTTACGCGGCCGGGCTTACGATCTTCTGAAGGAGGAAATTCGAAAACCAAATGGTATGATCATCGCCACTGGTCCGACCGGCTCGGGAAAAACCACCACGCTGTATGCGATTATCAACCAACTCAATCACGCCGACGCCAAGATCATTACCCTGGAGGATCCGATTGAATATAAACTCGAGGGCATCAACCAGAGCCAAGTCGATTGGTCGAAAGGATACACCTTCGCGCAGGGACTGCGCTCCATCCTCCGTCAAGACCCGGATATCGTCATGGTCGGCGAAATTCGCGACACCGAAACCGTCGAGACAGCCATCCAAGCGGCACTGACCGGGCACCTCGTGCTATCGACCGTCCACACCAATGACGCGGCCGGCGCCGTGCCGCGGTTTTTATCGATGGGCGCCAAGCCATTCTTGCTTGCTCCGGCTCTCAACTCGGTGGTCGCACAGCGTCTCGTGCGAAAAATTTGTACTCACTGCACCGAAGAATATCGTCCTAATGAGGCGACCCTAGAGCGAATCAAGAAGACGCTAGCCACGATCTCGAAAAGCTCGGGGTACGCGGTTGACCCCAACAAAGCACTTGTTTTTCACCGCGGTCGAAGGCCTAGGGTACTTTGGGCGGATGGGAATCTTCGAAGTTTTGGTGGTTGACGACAAAGTCGAACAAGCCATCCTCGACAATAAAGCCAGCGAATATGCTATGCGCCAAGCCGGCGAAGCCCAGGGCATGATCACCATGGTTCAAGACGGCCTGCTCAAGGCGCTCGATGGTACGACTACGGTGGAGGAAGTGTTCCGAGTCGCGCGGTAACTCCCACCACCCCCACCCCCTCCTCCGGCAGGAGGGGGGCTTTACCCGTGGGGTTTTTTTGAACGCTTATCAAAAACAATGAGCGCCACGCCAACCCCCAGTGTAATAACGCCCGCAATCCAATATTTATTACCAATAAGCCCAATCCCGAATAGCAGAAGGACAGCAACAGCGCCCACGTTAGCTGCCCTGGACGAGCCACTAACTTTGAAAGATTTGCCTTGGAATGGATTATTTGGATTGTCCATACAGAAGATAATAGCGTTGCGAGTATAACACAATTTATTGCCTTTCAATAGATTGGGCGCGGTTTACAACTCCAACAACCGTTGCTTCGCCTCGGCCATTTTTTCGCGTTCCTCGGCCACGACCGCGGCTGGCGCATGTTCGACAAATTGTTCGTTGCCTAACCGCTGCTCCAGCTTGGCGATATATGTTTCAAGCCACTGTCGTTCCCGTGTTCGCCAGGATTCGTACCGATCCACATACTCGATCGGGAAGCTGAAACGGGTATGGCCGAGGAAAATTTCATGAAACTTGCTCGTCACCTCGAGACGATCAGTAGCACGGAGTGAGACACCCGACAGCGCTTGCAGCAAAGCCACACTCCCCCTCGCTACGCACTCTCCGGTCACGCCGCCGGGCAGCGCGCTGTGGGCCCGGAAGTTGCGCAGGGCCACCACGCTTTTTTGCAAGTCGGCAAAGGTTTTTTCGGCCACCTTCGATACATGGCCGGCGGCATACTTGGGCCAAGGGTGAACCAGCAATGAACCCCCGGCGGTCAGTTGACGCCACAGCTCTTCGGTCACAAAGGGCATAAATGGATGCAACAGGGTTAGCGTAGTTTCCAGCACCTGGTAAAGAACGCCGACGTTTTTTTCGAGCTTGGAGGCCTCGAGGTACCAATCCGCAAAATCATGCCAGACAAACGCATAGAGAGTCTGTCCGGCAGATGAAAAATCAAAAGTATCAATATCTTTTGTCAGCGCTTTTGTGGTCTGCTGGAGGCGTGAAATAATCCACCAGTCAGCCAGGGTTGCGGCCTTTGCCGAACCAATGGGCCGGGGATGCTGGAGAATATATCGGGAGATATTCCAAAGCTTGTTCGCAAAATTTCGGTAGGCGGCAACCTTTTGTTCTTGAAAACGAAAATCCTGTCCTGGCGCATTACCAACAATCAGGCTCATCCGGAGCGCGTCGGCGCCGTACCTATCGACCATGATCAACGGGTCAACGCCATTCGCTTTGGAACGAGACATCTTCTTTCCCTCCGCATCGAGCACAATACCGTGGAGGTAGACGGTCCGAAATGGAGGTTGGCCCAAGAAGTGCTCGGAAAACATGATCATCCGGGCTACCCAAAAGAACAATATGTCCCAACCTGTGACGAGCACATTGGTGGGATGAAACCGCGGCAAATCCTTGGCCCGACCCGGCCAACCAAGCGTGGAGAACGTCCACAGTCCTGATGAAAACCAGGTGTCGAGCGTGTCTTCATCCTGAACCCATCCTCGGCCAGGGTGCTTGACGCTGACTTTCGTCACCACCTTACCCCGCCCATCTTTTTTGTAGTAGACGGGTAAACGATGCCCCCACCAAATTTGCCGCGAGATGTTCCAATCTCGAATATTCTCCATCCAGTGAAAATAAATCTTGGCAAATCGCTTCGGCACGATCCGAATTTTTCCTGACCGAACCGTGGCCATGGCCTTCTTAGCCATGTCCTTGGTCTTTAAAAACCATTGCAAGGACAGAAGCGGTTCGATAACCGTATTCGAGCGCGAACAATAACCAACCGCGTGAACGTAATCTTCTTCTCGTTCTATCATGCCGCCAGCTCGCAATTGTTCGACGACGCGAGCTCGGGCTTCAACCGACGTTAGACCCTCAAAATCATGGCCGGCGGGGGTGATTTTACCGTCCTGGCCAATCACCTGAATCGAGGGCAAGTGGTGTGTTTGACCAAGATCAAAATCGAGCGGATCGTGCGCCGGGGTAACCTTCACGGCGCCGGTACCAAAGTCTTTGTCGACGCGCGGGTCAGCAATAATTGGAATCTCGCGATTCATAAGGGGCAACTTCGCATTTTTCCCGATCAGTTTTTTATACCGGGGATCAGTTGGGTTGACCGCGACAGCCGTATCGCCCAGCATCGTTTCGGGACGGGTGGTAGCGACGGAAATCTTGCCTGATCCGTCAGCCAGGGGGTAGGCAATGTACCAGAGCGAACCTGGTGTTTCCTGGTGGTCAACCTCGAGGTCAGAAATAGCGGTCTGGCACACCGGGCACCAGTTAATGATCCGTTCGCCGCGGTAGATGAGTTTTTGATCATAGAGTTTCTTGAAGGCTGTTTGTACGGCGAGCGTCATGCCTTCGTCCATGGTAAACCGTTCGCGCGACCAGTCCGGCAAGGCGCCCAGCCGTCGGGTCTGCTCGTTGATCCGCGAACCATACTGCTTTTTCCATTGCCAGACCCGCTTCAGAAACTTTTCCCGCCCCAGCTTTTGCCGACTCGTTCCTTCTTGCTGCAACGCCTGTTCCACCACGACCTGCGTGGCAATGGCCGCGTGATCGGTGCCCGGTAGCCACAGCGCCGCCTGGCCCTTCATGCGGTGGTAGCGAGTCAGGATATCCTGAATCGTAAAGCCAAGGGCATGACCAAGATGCAGCTCGCCCGTAATGTTCGACGGCGGCATGGAAATAGAAAAGGGACGGCGCCGTTTCTTGCCGGGGAGTTTATCGGGATTGAAAAAACCAGACTTTTCCCAGAGGCGGTAGATGCGCCCCTC
>JACQBO010000083.1 GCA_016194465.1 Candidatus Kerfeldbacteria bacterium | reverse complement strand
CCTCTCCTTTGGCACCTTGGTGAACCCCAAAAAAATTTCCGACATCCTTGGCTCCCTGGGCAGTCATAGCCAAACCAACATGGAGGTATGGGAAATGGCTCGTTTAGCCCAGCTCGTTAGCAGCATCAAGTCGACCGATATCATCAACAAGGTCATTGATTCGAGCCCGAACGGACTACTGCAGGATGAAACCGGTTTGGGTGGGGCGTTTATTCTTGTTCCCAAAAATCGCTCCTATGACGATATCGCCTTCTTGGCCCGGCATATCTTCCTCATCAGCCAGGCCGAGCAGGAACAACCGCACGTCTTGGTGGTCAACGCTACTGCCCTTCCCCACCTGGCCGAATCAACCGCCCAAGGCCTGTTGGGTTTTGGCCTGACGACGGTGAAAGCGGCTACGCTCAACGACGCGACGATTGGGCGAACCGTTCTGATCGATACTAGCGCCGGCCATGCCGACCAAACACTGCAGCTTGCCGGACTCTATCGTCACGTCCAGGGCACCATCAGCCTGGAACAATGGACGTCCGAGACCGGAGATACCTCGCTAGCGAAGCTCCTGGCTGAAGGCTTCAGCCCGACGAATACCAATGCGGCCTGGCTCAACAATAACCGCGACCAAACCGTCACCCCCTTGGCCAATGAAAGATTCGACATCGTGCTGATTCTTGGCCAGGACCAGCCACGCAACGCCAACGTCGCCACCATTCCCATCTTTGCTGCTCCGCCCAAGAAAGCGGCGGCGATCAACACGAATAAGACGCCGGTGGCTTTGGGAAACACCAATAGTCTGATAAAGAATCTCGTTCCCTAAGCGTATGATCCCGTTAGAAGTGAGGCGAGCAATACTGAATAAGAGCAGTCAGGTTTGGTTCACTTTCGCGAGTCTGCGACCAGCATTATTTTTTTCACTTCTAACGGGATGATCGTTATCGGTTTGGGCAATCCAGGTAAGAAGTATCAGGGAACACGGCACAACCTCGGCTCTATGGTCGTGGAAGCCCTAGTCGAGCAGCAGGGTGCCGGGCGGTGGAAAAAAGAATTTGGTGTCCGCTGGACCCGGGTAGACGACGCGGTGATCGCCGAGCCGCAAGAATATATGAATGTCAGCGGCGCCAGCATGAAAAAGTTTCTCACCGCCAAAGGCTTACCCCTGGCCCCTGATTCCATCCTGGTCATTCATGATGACCTGGATCTTGCGTTAGGCGATCTGCGAATCGAGTTCGGCCGCGGGAGTGCCGGCCATCAGGGCGTGGCATCGTTGATCGAGGCACTCGGCACCCCGAAATTTTATCGTCTGCGGATTGGTCTCGGGTCGAATCGCGCGAGTGGAATTCCGGCCGAAGCATATGTGCTCCAAAAGTTCTCCCTCGCCGAGCAGGGCATCATCAATCAATCCATTGCCAAAGCCGCCGAACTTGCGGTCAGCTGGCTACACCGACTGCAAGAAAAAGGACCACCGGGTAGTGATCCAAGAAAAGGAGCGGCGAAAAGGTAGGGGAACCGCTGTAACTGTGGGCCAGGCGATCGATCAACAAGTGCTCTCGAGGCGGGCGCGCTCGTTGATTGCCTGGTTTCTCACCGATCCAACCGTCTCCCCAAAGGTACAGTGGAGGGTAGCGCTTTAGTCGTTGAGTGGTCAAGACGGCAACAGCCCGGGCTAGGATTTTTTGCCGCTGTCCAGCAGACGCACCAAGCACAGACACACCTCCAGCCATCTACTTACGTTTGATCGTGATTCAGCAGAACTGGATCACGACTGCCAGGACTAGACATAGGAGGGGTGGTCCATTCCTGGCCACGTAAGTAGATGGCTGACGACGTGGGCGGCGCCCAAAGCGTCGAGTGACGCTGAGAAAACGACGATGTCGGATCGTAGCATGGACCGCTGAGGCTGTCAAGGCCGGGCCCGGCCTTGTCAAAATCAATACCATGCGCTATCATCACCGTAGAGCTGAATACACCATTGTGCCTCTGTCACGTCATACCGTGGTCGCAGAGCCTTTCCGCCATGCACCAGCCGGTGCATGGTTCCGGCATTTGACCGAACAACTGAATACCCCCAGCCATGATTTCGAGAACGGCGCCAAGACGGCCCGGCTCGTCGGCGTGCCTAATGCAACGGCCGAAGCTTTTGCGATGGCCAAAATTTTGGGCGCGTTGCCCCCGGCGTGGCAAATTGTCTACCTGGTGGGATCGGAACGGGAACAGCAAACCGCCGTCGCCGGACTGTCAACGTGGCGCCCTGACGCTGGTCCGGTCCGCCCGGTCATGGGGATTCCCCCGATCACCGGTTGGCTCTTAGACCAGCTTCTCCTCCACACACCGGCCGTGCTCGTCGCCCAGCAGAGTGCCTTCGCCGAGTCACTGCCGAATCCCACTGAGTTACATCAACAGTTTACCACCATCAATACCGGAGCACCCCAGGGCCAGAGCCGGATCATCAAGCAACTCACCGCGAGCGGATACGAGGGCGTACAGTCGGTCGATCGCATGGGGCAATGGGCGAAACGAGGAGAGGTAGTCGATGTGTGGCCGGTCGGGGCACCGCAGGCATTTCGTATCTCCTTTTCCGGTCTGACCATCGCATCGATCGCCCCGTTTTCCGACCACCAGATGCCAATGCCACCGAGCCTGGCCTGTCCGCCGAGCACCCTTCGCGATCTTGACCCCCGGATCAGTTTGCTCGCCTACCTCCAGCCAATGCGGACACTGATCGTCGTGCCGCGGGCCTCGCTGCTTGATTCATTACCTCGCGGCAAGGATGCGGTCAAACAATATCGACAGCTGATCATTGAACCCTTTGGCAGCGAGGGTGCCACGAAACTCGACTGGCGAGCGGCTGCTTTTTATCACAGCCAATGGCCCCTGATTGCCAAAGATATAAAAAAATACTCGCAAGAACAATACCGGGTCGTGATCCAAAGTCACCGCCGGGATGAATTGATTGGTCTCCTGAAACGTCATGAAGCGCCGGTTAAAAAGATTTCCTGGCTCGACCACCCTGACCTGCGACAGGGATTTATTGCCCCCTCGGAAAAGTATTTGTATTTGACTGACGAGGAACTGTTCGGGCGTGACCAGCGGGCCAAGTCAAACCGTCGGCGGGTCGAAGATGTATTTTTAGGCGACTTGAATGAAGGCGACTACGTCGTCCATCTCGACCACGGCATCGGGAAGTTCAGCGGTATGAAGTTGCAACGGATGAATGGTCATACCAAGGAATTTTTTGTCTTGGAATATGCTGGCGGTGACAAGCTCTATGTCCCGGTCGAAACGGCGGACAAAATTACCCGCTACATAGGTAGCCCTCACCCGAAAATTCATTCCCTGTCCAGTTCGTCCTGGGCCGCGGTCACCCGCCGCATTCAACAAGATGCCAGCATTGTGGCCAAAGAGCTCCTGGAGCTCTATGCGCAGCGGGAACTGGCCCACGCCCCCGCCCTCTTACCTCAGCCCCAAGCCGAGGAGCGTCTGGCCGAAGAATTTCCCTATGATCTCACGTCCGATCAGGAACGGACACTCCAAGAGACACTGACCGACCTGGAAAAAGATGTGCCGATGGACCGCTTGGTCTGCGGCGACGTCGGTTTTGGTAAAACCGAAGTGGCTGTCCGGGCGGCGTTCCGGGCGGTCATGAATGGCAAACAAGTTGCCCTCCTGTCACCGACCACGATTTTGACCCAGCAACATTTTGACACCTTCAAGAAACGCTTAGCCGCCTTCCCGGTCAAGATTGGCGCCTTGTCCCGGTTTGAATCTTTAATAGAACAGGATCATGTCCTGGCGGGCCTCGCCGCGGGCCAGATCGACATCGTCATCGGTACTCACCGCCTCTTGTCCGCGGACGTGAAATTCAAGAGTTTGGGGTTGATTATTGTCGATGAAGAACAGCGGTTTGGCGTCCGCCACAAGGAAAAACTGAAGGCGCTGCGCACCGAAGCCCATGTCCTGACCTTGACCGCCACCCCGATTCCCCGCACCTTGAACTTTGCCCTGTCCGGACTGCGTGACATCAGTGTGATCGAAACGCCGCCGGAGGGGCGGCGTCCAATTGAGACGAATATCACCACCTACGACGACGACATCGTCAAAGACGCGGTCGAACGAGAGTTGGCGCGGAAAGGCCAAGTATACTACGTTCATAACGATGTCGAAACAATTGAGCTTGAGCGCGATCGCCTGCAAGAGCTTTTGCCGGGCGTCACGTTCGGTATCGCCCATGGGCAAATGGATGAGCGTCGACTCCTCGACGTCATGTCCAAGTTCGATAACGAAAAACTGGATGTCTTGCTGGCCTCGACGATCATTGAGAATGGTTTGGACTTGCCCAACGTGAATACGCTGATCGTTGATAATGCCACCAAGTTCGGGTTGGCCCAGCTCTACCAACTCCGCGGCCGGATCGGCCGTGGCGATCGCCAGGCCTATGCGTATTTTCTGTATCGCTCGGAAAAAGTCGCAGGGAAACCACAAAAACGCCTGCAAGCCCTGCTCGAAGCCAAAGAGCTCGGCAGTGGCTTCCGCCTCGCCATGCGGGATTTGGAAATTCGCGGTACGGGCAGTATTCTCGGACAAAAACAACATGGTCATGTCACCGCCGTCGGGTTAAACCTCTACGCCCGGCTTCTGGCTCAGGCAGTTGAAGAACTGCGCACCGGAAAACCGGCCCGAGCGACCAGGGAAATCCTGATCGACCTGCCGATGGCCATCGCCATTCCGAAGGATTTCTTACCCAGCGAGCCAAAAAGGTTGCGGCTCTATCAGCGGCTGGCTGGCCTCGAGACGATCGAAGATTTGCATGAGTTCCGTCGGCATGAGTTTAAAAACGCATCCCTGCCCGAACCGCTGACGAACTTATTGGAAGCCCTCGAGTTGAAAATCTTAGCCCAGCGGACCGCCATGACCGCGATCCAACAGTCAAAATATTCCGTCGACGGCCTGAACAAAGAAAAAATTATCATCAAATTTGGCCGGATGATTACCCCGGAACAAATTGGCAAATTGCTCGAGCGTAATCAAGCGTGGGACTTCACTCCGGAATTTATCAAAATTGACCGTGACCAGCTCGGGACACGCTGGCTGCATGAACTCAAGCACGTCATCAAGATTTTTGAAGAGCCTTCGTCCCCTCCCCAGGCCGCGCCCGCCGCCAAAAAGGACATTGCTCCCCCCAAGGACTCCTAACGTTCCCCAGGTTGCCGGCCTTGCTATAATCTGGATTGTGCGCTAGAATACAGATGGCTTGGTTTCGGACCTGGCCGATTTTTTTGCGAAAAAAACCGACGGGGTTTACCCATCGGTTACTCTTGGTTGGGGTTTCGGCGCCTCATCACCCGCTCGGCGGTGGCTTGAATGATCTGCAGGAGCTCCGCCTGACGGGCCTGCCGTTGGCTGAGGCTCGTGTCGACGGCGTCCGGCGGAAATAACACTTGGCGATCCTGGTCAAGCACGGGCAGGTCGGGGTGGAACTCGGCCCATTCCTTGACGACCTGGGTCACGATCGCCATCGCTTCGCGGCGCGCCTGGGCGAACACCCGGTCGTTCCGGTCCACGCATCCGTTGCGTTTGTCGATGATCTTGGCCGCCGTCAGCTCGACTCGCTTGACTCCGCCAACGTCGGCCAGATGAATAGTGAAACTGAACTCGAACCGATCGGCGAGAACGTGAACACGGTGGTCGATCACTTCGACCCAACCGACGCACGTGTTGGACATGACTCCTCCATCGGTCAGGGTTAGTGGAACACTCTCTCCCGTTGCATTCCTTGCCATGCTTCTAAGGCCTCGTGCCATGCCGCCTGATAGATCCGGCCGGGAACAGAGGTGCATACCGCATGGCCAAAGCGGGGGCTGGTGGCATAAAACATTTCCGGACCACCCGGGCCCATGTGAAAGAAAAAGTTCATGTCACCGACTTTAACGCGAAAGAACCCTTCGTCGTCGTAGTCCGAGTCGATCACCCGTTCTTCCCAGTCGACCTTTACGCCATCATCCATCATGTCTTTCAAGGTTCGAACCCTCCTTTATCCCCTTACCCTACTCTCTCTATCGATGCTGTCAAGAAATGAACAACTCGCCGTGGCTCGCATCCACCATCTGACCGCTGAATCCTGGACCATGATTGACGCCCTCATTAGGCATCGTTTTTTTCAGCGGCCAGCCGAAACCTGGACCACGGAACAGCTGCGCACGATTGGTTTACGGCCCGAGCACATTCAGGCTTTGCACCAGGCCCGGTCACCGCTATCATTGGCCGAAGTTAAGGCAAGGTTGGACCAGTACCACCTCACCGTCCTCACGGTTTTGGATGATGAATATCCGTCGATCCTGCAACAGATTTCTAAGCCGCCGCCGCTTCTCTATGTTCGCGGTCAAATATCGAGTCTGAGCCGGCCAGCTTTGGCGGTCGTCGGTACGCGGCAACCGAGTCCTTATGGCCAAACGGTGATCAGTCGTTTCGTCCAGCCGATCGCCGCCGCCGGGGTAACGATTATTTCTGGTTTGGCCCTTGGCATTGATACGTTTGCTCATCAGGCGGCCCTGAACGCCCATCAGCCTACTATTGCCGTGCTCGGGTCAGGCATCGACGTCATCTATCCTTGGGCCAACCGTGGCTTGGCCGATCAGATCGTGGCCCAGGGCGGCGCGATCATCTCAGAGTTTCCCCTTGGCGCCGAGCCGCTCCACTACCACTTTCCCCAGCGAAATCGAGTCATCGCCGGCCTGGCTCGGGCGACGCTCCTGGTGGAAGCCGGAGAAAAGTCTGGCGCCTTGATCACGGCTAAGTTTGCGCTTGACGCCAACCGGGACGTGCTGGCGGTTCCGGGGCCAATTACCTCCCCTGCTTCGGTCGGCGTCAATAGCTGGCTGAAGCTCGGCGCGCAGGCGGTGACATCGGCGGAGGATATTTTGCAACTATATCACCTGCAGCCTGGACAACAAACACGCTTGCCTGAGCAACCAACGGCCGAACCAAATGAAGGGTTGGTGCTGCAGCATCTTAGCTTTGAACCGATCCACATTGATATGCTGGCTGAAAAAATCGGAAAGTCGGTCGGCGAAACCGGTGCGCTTATGACCATAATGGAAATGAAAGGTTTAGTGACATCGATCGGAAATGGGTTGTTTGTCAGAAAATAAAAACTCACCTTGAACCTTGCTGCGATAACCAATATGAGTTTAAAATTTGTTGCGTGAGCTCGTAGGTATCGCCATGCCGAAGT
>JACQBO010000075.1 GCA_016194465.1 Candidatus Kerfeldbacteria bacterium | reverse complement strand
GGCGATGTTTTGAAGCTGACCATCACCCGAGACGGGTCGTTTATTTATAAGCAGATTGGACCGGTCGATCGGCAGCGGTTGGTCGGCACGCTTGGCCGGGACGAGACGACCGGCGAATTTAAAGTTGACGTTGAAGACCGGGCCTATAAGGTACTGCTGGCCTCCATCACCTATTTCAAAGGTGATGTCGGAGATGAAGTCGTGATTCTGGTGCCTATCGGTGATCCAGTCCGCTGGGCCGCCGTGGAGAACATTATTAAGAAAGGCGAAGCCGTCGCGGTCCCCAGCCTCTAAACCCGCCTTGCTTTTTGGCCAGCGACTACGGTACACTGCCCTGCGTATGGCTGAAACTTTGTACCGCAAGTACCGCCCGCGGCAGTTCGACGATGTGGTCAACCAGCGCCATATCCGCTTAACCTTGGAACAGGCGCTGATCCATGACCGGCTGGCGCATGCCTACCTTTTTGTCGGCCCGCGCGGGGTAGGAAAAACCACGATCGCTCGCATTTTGGCCCGGGCCGCCAATTGTGTCGAACGGCAGGGAAAAGCTGATCCATGTAACACCTGCTCGGCCTGCCAAGCCATGCTGGCCGGCCGTTCGCTCGATGTGATCGAAATCGACGCTGCCTCCCAAACCGGCGTTGACAACGTGCGAGAAAATATAATCCAAAGTGCGCGAGTGTCTCCAGCTGCTAGCCGCTTTAAAGTTTTTATTATCGACGAAGTCCACATGCTGTCCCTGTCGGCCTTCAATGCTTTGCTCAAGCTACTCGAAGAACCGCCGGCCCACGCGCTGTTTATTCTGGCCACCACCGAAGTCCACCGCGTTCCGGCCACGGTGATTTCGCGGACGCAGCGCTTTGACTTCCAAAAGATTTCTGTGCCCGATATTGTCAGCCGATTGGAATCAGTGGCCCGCGCAGAAAAACGGCAGCTCGACCCAGGGGTGGCCGCCAGGATTGCTCGACAGGCGGGAGGGTCGCTCCGCGATGCCGAGGGTATTCTTGGCCAACTCTTTTCATTTCGGGCTAAGGAAATTGACGAGGATATTGTTGACCTTATTCTGCCTCGGTCCGAAACAAAAACCGTTTGGGATATTACCGCCGCACTCGTCAAGCAGCAGACGACCGCGGCGCTTAACACCTTTCATCAATTTTGCGATGAGGGCGGTGACATTCCGACCCTGATCCGAGAATTAGTGGCCGCGTCTCGCATTTTGCTACTCAGGGCAGTCAACCCGCAACTGACGAAGAGCTTAACCGAATCACTGGAACCGGAAATGCTGGCCGTGGCGTCGGAACTCAGCCAGCAAGTCCCAACGTCGTTTTTCATCTCGATGGTCGAAGCATTGTTGGCCGCCCAGCGCCAGCTTACCCGGGCCAGCCTGGCGGAACTGCCGGTAGAAATCGCCTTCGTTACGATTGGCGGCTTTGATCAGTCGCTGCACCCGACGCCGTCCAAACAGGAGCCAAAGCCGGTCGTGACCGCCGAAAACCCAACGGTTCCACCCGCGCCATCTGAAACCACCAAGAAAAAAACCACGAGCACTTTGCCCCTGGCCGAGATTCAGCGGGCCTGGCAGTCGATCAAGTCTTCCATTGGCCGCACCCTGCCCAGCCTGGGACTCGCCGTGCAGCATGCCGAGGTGTCTGATCATCAAGACGGGGTGATTGTTATTCAGGTCCCATTCAAGCTCCACGCCGAGCGCCTGCAAGATCCGCGACACCAGGTAGCCTTACGCGATGCGTTCCGTGAGGCGCTCGGCACCGATGTGCAGCTGCAAATCGAACTGCTGACAGAAGCCAGGCGTCAGAACCCCGTGCGCGCCGCGACGGCGCCGCCCTCAACCAAAAAACAATCTTCGCCAGGCAGCAATGAACTCTGGGATCGGGTCGTGGCGAGTTTTGGGTCATAAAAAACCCCAGACGGTTGAGGTCTGGGGGAGTAAGGTTAGGCGGCATCCATGATGGCGCGGATGATGAACGGCCAGATCATGGTCGCGTCGCCATGGACTTCAGCGAACTTGCCTTGCAAGATGGCCTGAGGGTCCATCTTCCGCCACGAAGCGTTTTCCGAGTAGGTGCAACCGGACAAATGGCCGTACCACATCGGGTCGGGACAGATGCGGCAGCCGGTGTCGAACGTTGCTTCCGGTACATTCGTTCCGAGCCGTGCATTCATGATCTCGATCAAGGGCGCGACGTTCTGCGTATTGTTCCGCGGTACGCCACCACCGATGGAGAAAATGCCACGGCGCTTTGCGTTGACGAACAGATCCATCAGGACCTGGCTATCAAACTCCATGTCCATGATGATCTTCCGACGACCATCCCGCTCGCGCGCTTTGTTGTGGGTGAAGACATCGTTGCCGACTTCGGAATCGACAAAGGCCGGGATACAGACCGGGACCTTGCGTTCGAAGGCGGACTTGAGGATGCCGCGTTGACCAGGGTAGTGCTCGTGGAGATGTTGGCCGATCATCCGATTGAAGATGCTTGGACTGATCGGCTCATCACCGGAGATCGTGTCGAGCACCTGTCCGATGACCGTGGCTACCTCGTTGAGATTCTCTTCCGGTTCGAGCGTATCAGTCACGCGGTTGAGCTTCTCTTCACCGAGTTGTTCGTCGTTGAAGCGCGGGTCGTGCTTGAAGTGCTTGAGCCCCACGCTCTCGACCAGGCCATGGGCAATGAGGGCGCCGGTGCTGGCCACGTACTGAGCCATGCCGCGATCGATCATCTCGCAGGTGACGAGGCCCATCTTGGCGATGGTCATGGCACCGGACATAGTCATGAAGACCGTACAGTCCGGATCGTCGACCATTCCCTTCAGGGTACGGTATCCATGGGCGACCTCTTGAGCCAATCCTCCTTGAGTCCGCAGACGCCACATGAGGTCCTTGGCTGTTGTGAACCCTTCACCCACGCGTTCCTCAAGGACCATGTTGAGAATT
>JACQBO010000071.1 GCA_016194465.1 Candidatus Kerfeldbacteria bacterium | reverse complement strand
TCGTCGACCATTCCCTTCAGGGTACGGTATCCATGGGCGACCTCTTGAGCCAATCCTCCTTGAGTCCGCAGACGCCACATGAGGTCCTTGGCTGTTGTGAACCCTTCACCCACGCGTTCCTCAAGGACCATGTTGAGAATTGGGAGGACATACATCGGATCCGCAAAGATGGCATTCGGGAAGTAGCCATCACGGATCTGCCCAAGTTTGGCCACTCCACACCCATTGATGAAAATGATGTCATCACATTCACAGAGTTCGTTGAAGTAGCGTTCATCCACATGCCCGACGGCAATAAGCTTGTCGATGGACCCATGGCTTCGATTATACTGAGTGAGGGACGATGAATTAAGAAGGCTGAAACCCCACTGCACTTCTAAATTATAGAGGAGTTTCGCCAACGGGCTATCGTTGTGTCCGTCGTAGACCAGGCTAACATGATGCCCGCGGCGAACCCAACCCTCGATGGTCGCACAAACCTCACCAAGCATCCGGCCGCCGAATGAACAGCGGCTCAGGCCGTCGACGATCTTACCGACGGTATCACATTTCTGTAGGTCGAGGAGCTCTAAGGGCTGTAGGTGGTCCCGAATACCAGGCATAAACCCTCTCTTTCTGTAGTTGTGAAAGTACAGTACTGTTTCGAAAGTGATGACATGTAACCAAACATCGTGATCTTTGTCAACCCCGTTAGAAGTGGAACGGATGCTCCCCCGCAAAAAGGCGGAGTTGAAAACTAGAATTAGACTTTATAGAAAACAGTGCTAGCCTCACTTCTAACGGGGTCAACCAAAAATCTGCCCATCATTGCTGCTGAGCATATCTTTGGCTCCGCCATGCACCGGCCGGTGCATGGCTCCGGGACTAGGACTCGGACCTAGATTACCAGGTTCAGAGCCTGGCGTCCTACCATTAGACGATCCCGGAGCGATGTGCTCCAGCCCGAGATTGATTTTTGACTACCAGGGACAGGCGAAGCGGGCCGGGGAGCCTTTACTCAGCACCCGTCGTGGTGCTGGGTGGCGTCCTACCATGAGACGATCCCGGAATGGAACGTCGAAAGTATATGGACTAATGAGAGAGAAGTCAATGCGCTTGGCACCTTATTCGGCCGGTGGTATACTCACCATGAAAGGAATGAGCTATGGATCACCAATGTTCATGCCGGGGCGAGGACAAGAAGCATGATTGCCATTGTGGCCTGGGGGCCGATGGGCATCAGTGCAACTGTGCCGACCACCCGGCCGGTTATGCCTGTCAGTGCGATTGCGGCGTGTAGCCCAAAGCCGCCCGAATCCTCGGGCGGCTTTCATAGCCGATCGGATGACTCATCCATCTTGACCCCGTTAGAGCTGGGCCGATGTGTTTCCATCCGGAAGTCGATCTCAGCTGTTCATTCTACCGAGACGTACCTGTGAATGTCCGACCCAGCTCTAACGGGGTTGACACCGGTCCAGTACAGGATAATGATGAACATATGGCAAACCTCAAACCAGGGCAAAAAGCCAAGCGATCAGGCCAATACCGTTTGGTCGGGTCAAAAAAGGAAGTGACCATGGTCAAGGGTCGGAAACTGCCGCCCACACATAAGCGGCACCGGCATTATCGTTTGACGGATCCGACGAAGCACTGATTATTGACCATGCAAAACCGGTGCGTGTCTGCGCCAGCATGTTTTTATTAATGAATCGGCAGCAGGGAAATCCATAGACACTGTCAGTAGAGCAGGTATAGAGTAACAGATATGAATACGATCGGAACTGACGAAAAGTTTATGGAGATTGCTCTGCGGCAAGGGAAAGGGGCCTTAGCCGAAAGCACGTTACCGGTCGGATGCGTAATTGTAATAGACGGCAAGGTTCTGGTGGAAATTAAAAAATCTATTGCCAGCCATTTTCGCATGGATCATGCAGAAATGCTGGCTTTACGAATCGTGACCCAAGAGCGTCAAGCGCCAACCCATGCCATGACCCTCTACACGACGCTTGAACCCTGCGTGATGTGTTTTGGGGCCATGCTCAATAGTCATATGTCGAGAGTTGTCTTTGCCCTGGAGGATCCTTTTGGCGGTGGCACCCGACTAAGTTCGGCCGCTCTGCCACCCCGGCACCAAAATCGCCTGCCAGAAATAGTGCCAGGGGTTCTTCGCGGCACATCGCTCGATCTATTCAAACAATTTTTTTCCGCGACCGATGATCCATATTGGTCTGCTCATCCAGAAAATCCGCTGTACCAGCTTTGTATGAATGCCTTGACTTAAATCCAAAGCTCTTGTATAC
The DNA here is from genome assembly GCA_016194465.1 of Candidatus Kerfeldbacteria bacterium. GTDB lineage: Bacteria > Patescibacteriota > Patescibacteriia > SBBC01 > CAIJZX01 > JACQBO01. Next base: position 4,922 of record JACQBO010000071.1, on the reverse strand, counting down.
TCTGAGCGTTGAATTTATCTCCCGCCGGGAGATTTTTGAATCACAACTTTTTCCTGAGCGAAGCGAAGGATCTCCTTTCTACAAAATAGTATCTTCAGGAGACCCTTCGGCTCCGCCACGTACAGCGCTTGCGCTTTTACGTGGCAAGGCCTCAGGGATACAAGTGCTATGGAACGTCACACGAACATCCGCAACATCGCCATCACCCCGCACCAGTCGCTGGTGCTCCGATGCGGGGCAGGTCGCCCACTCTAACTTTATGAATCGTAGAAGCAATATCAGGAACATTGCAATCATAGCTCATGTTGACCACGGCAAAACCACATTGGTTGACGCCATGCTCAAGCAAACCGAAGCCGCCCGAAATTTGGATCAAATGGGCGAGCGGATTTTAGATTCCATGGATTTGGAACGGGAGCGGGGGATTACCATTCGCGCCAAGAACGCCAGCATTGTGTACAACGGCGTCAAGATTAATATTGTCGACACGCCAGGTCACGCTGACTTCGGCGGCGAAGTGGAGCGGACATTGCGCATGGCTGACGGCGTACTCCTGCTCGTCGACGCCAAAGAAGGGCCAATGCCCCAGACGAAATTTGTGTTGCGGAAAGCTTTAGAACTCGGCTTGAATGCCATTGTCGTCGTCAACAAAATCGACAAGCCGGATGCTGACCCTGACGAAGCGGTAAACAAGACATTTGATCTCTTTTCCCATTTGCAGGCCACCCATGAGCAGCACGACTTCCCAATTGTCTACACCAACGCAGTAACTGGCACGGCCACGCTGGATCTTGATCACCCTGGTACAGACTTGAAACCCCTGTTCGAAACAATTCTGAAAAACGTGCCCGCGCCAGCCGTCAATGTCAATGAACCGCTTCAAATTTTAGTCCTGGCCCTGGCCAATGATCCCTACAAAGGCAAAATGGGGATTGGCAAAATCTCATCCGGAAAAATCACCAAAGGCCAGAACATCGCCGAGATCAAAGTTGACGGCACGATCGTCAAAGGCAAAGTGACTGACATCATGATTTATGAAGGGCTGAAACAAGTGGCCGTGGAATCAGCCGAAGCTGGTGAAATTGTGTCCGTGGCCGGGTTGTCGGGCATTGCCATCGGCGAAACCATTGCCGACGCGGATAACCCAAAGCAACTCCCGCCGGTCGAGGTTGACCAACCGACGGTACAAATGACGTTTGGCGTGAACACATCGCCATTTTCCGGCAAGGAAGGAAAACTTGTCACTTCTCGCCAGATTCGTGAACGGTTGATGAAAGAGTTGGAAACAAACGTCGCCCTACGTGTCGAAGACATGGAGTCCGGTGAAGCGTTTTTAGTGTCTGGTCGGGGTGAACTCCATCTGGCCGTCTTGATCGAACAAATGCGGCGCGAAGGTTTTGAAATGCAGGTGTCACAACCGCAAGTCATCATGCACGAAAAAGACGGCAAGAAATTTGAACCATTCGAACTGGTGACGATTGATGTGCCGGGTGAATACCAAGGCGCTATTATCGAAGAGTGCGGTGTGCGCAAGGGAAATCTTCTGTCCATTGACCACACCCCAACTGGTGAATTGCACATGGAATATGACATGCCGACTCGCGGCGTCATTGGTTTGAAGGCAGCCTTGATGACCAAAGTCCGCGGCACGGCCATCGTCAATCACATTTTCAACAAATATGAACCGTTCAACGCGGAACTGATCCGGGCTAATACCCACGGCTCGCTGATTGCTTTTGAAAATGGTCAAAGCACTGGTTATGCATTGGACACCGCCCAAGAGCGCGGCACACTATTTATCGGTCCAGGGGTCGAAGTCTACACCGGGCAGGTGGTCGGCCAAAGTGCTCGCGATGAAGACATCGAAATCAATGTGGCCAAAGAAAAAAAGCTCTCAAACATGCGTTCAAAGGCGTCTGATGCGGCGATTCTGCTTGCTCCACCGCGGGACATGACGTTGGAACTAGCCCTCGAATACATCGGCCCTGACGAACTCGTGGAGGTGACACCGAAATCGGTCAGGCTTCGGAAGCGGATTTTGGACGCGAATGAGCGGAAGCGGGCTCAGAAAAGCTAGTCATTCAGTTGACGAAATTGGTCGATCAGATTTAGAATGAGGTATGATCTTTGCATAAGCCAAACGTTGCACTCTCTTTGTGCCTGCGGGCAAAGGATCCGTTATGATAAGACTTCGTTGGTACCTCGAAAACGGCAAGACGATACCATGGGTCCAAAAGAAGCACGATTGTTGGCTGGGTGAGGACGAATATTGGATTGATCACAGCCTCGCCGGTGGAACCAAGTTGGAAATGGGAGCAAGAGGTCTTTTTCAGCGGACATGCCTCGATGAAAAACCCGACGAGATCGTTGAAATATTCCTTAGCGAGGTAACACTTGAGGATGCCTGGTGGGACGCTGATGTTCCGCCGCAGGTAGAGAGGCTCTTAGAGGACAAGTATCTCTTGTTCCATAACGGCTCCCAAAGTCTCCACATTCAATTCAAACCTGAATACGGAGCCGGTGGCCGGACCTGGATCACGCTGGAAATCTCCGGAGGGCCGGTCGAGGCGCTTTTGCAGACGCACGAGCGTCTTATGAGCGGCGAATTCATGCCCGCACTTTCCTAGCCAGAACTTTCGGCCGCCGCGTCGCATTCGATTCAATTCGGATGGTGACGCGGCGGCTGTTTCTTTTCCGCCAGCGGATTTTGGGTGCCATGAAGAGCACGCCAAGAAAAATAGGTTTATTCCATCCCGAACCCGCCCGGGTGAGGGATCTTCGAGAGCCAGGTTTGTGGAGCCCTGGTATTGTCATCCACGGTCATTGTATCGCATGCCCATGGCTTTTTTATGCCGGCCCCAGAAGATTTCTCACACTCCGCTGCGCTCCGGTTCGAAATGGGTAATGAGGTGGATTTATTGTTTGGAAAAGACTATGCTATGGGCTATGAATAGGCTAACGATTATATCCGTCATTATCGTTATCATCGCAATTGTTGCCACTGGATTTTTTCATAGCATAAAACAATCCCCAAGCGGTCAGAATATAAACACTGGCAACTTCAATACGGAAAATTCAAATAGTATTGAGACTCCGCCAGTGGCCGCAAATGATAATACCCCGGCCACGAACGCGACTACTCCTCCACGAGGTTACAATGCCGCGCCCATTTCTGATTTTGTCCCGCCGATTGATAACTTTGCAGCCCGAATCACCAAAAAACCATTTGGAATATATATCACTCCAGCAACGTCACCGGTCCAACCAGAACGGTTTCAAGGGTATCATACTGGTGATGATGCCGAAACAACTGCTGATGAACAATACAAAGATGTTCCGATTGTTTCTATGGCCGATGGAGAGGTGATTCTTGCTCGGTACGTTTCGGGCTACGGCGGCGTGATGATGATCGTGTCAACCATCAAAGGTCAAACCGTCACGGCTTTGTACGGTCATCTTCGTCTAAGCTCCCTAACGAAAAAAGTCGGCAACAACGCGAAGAAAGGGGAGAAGATCGGGGTGCTCGGAACCGGCTATACCTCGGAAACTGACGGTGAGCGAAAGCATTTGCATTTTGGGATTTTGAAAGGACGGAGCACAAATGTCAAAGGGTATGTCAGTAGCAAAGCGGCTTTGACAGATTGGAATGACCCTCTGGCTTGGCTGAAAGAACAAGGGGCATTATAATCCCAACCGAACTAGGAGACCGCGAATATTATTTTTTTATATACATCTCTGGCTAGTCGAAAGCCGGGGGTCTTGACAAAAATGAGAATATGTGATAAAAATCCCCAGTTTTGTACTCAAGCCCTCAGAGAGGTTTTGGATTGCAAACATAGGTAGATCTTTGAAAACTTATGAATCCCAAGCGATCTGGACGCGCCTTGATCCCAGGGTGAAGGCCGGAAGGATCCCACATGCTTCAAGCACTTGTCATATCACAAGAAGGAGGGAGATTCCATGTTCAACTTTCTCATCGTGCTGGAACGCATCGCGGCAGTGGTAATCATTCTGGCCATGATCACCCAGGTGATCATCCCTGGTCTACGTGGCCGTCCCTGGTGGCCGATTTTCCGCAAGCGGGCCAAGATCGAGGAAAACCTGACCGAGGTTCGAGAGGAGATCGATACCGAGCACCTGCACCACCAGGAGCTGGCGTCCCAGAGAGTCCTGACGGCGGCTCAGCGCGAGAGTGCCAGGATGGAAGCAAAGGGACGTCTGAAGGACAGTCCCCAGAATGTCACCGACTCTACACCGGGAAGCGCCGCGAACAAGTAGATCGCCTCTGAACTCAGTTAAACCACTTCACCCATTCACCAGGAGGAAACAGAGTGAGTCCAGCCCGTGGTTTCGCCGAGCAGGTCCAGCAGGAGACCGGCATTCCAGTCAACAAGATCTTCAAGACGAGCCTGAGCGTGATCTTCGGCCTGTTCGTCATCTGGGCCGTGCTGAACATGTTCTTCATCCTCGACGGTCGCAAGATTGCCGTCGTCCAGTACCCCAATGGCACGTTGTCCGCCATCAAGCAGCCGGGCCCGCACCTGAAGATGCTCGGCCACGTCGAGCTCTACCAGAAGCAGTCGCAGTATTGGTTCAGCAAGAAGAACGATCAGGGCGACAAGTCGAACGAAGCCATTAAGGTCCGCTTCAACGACGGTGGACACGCCGACATGTCGGGGAGCATTTCCTGGAACATGCCGATGGATGACAAGAGCATCATCGACTTGCACGTTCGTTACGGCAGCCAAGCCGGTGTCGAGCAACGCCTCGTCCGAACCGTGGTGGAAAAGTCGGTCTACATGACCGGCCCGCTGATGTCCAGCCGCGAGTCCTACAACGAGCGGCGGAACGAGCTGATCCACGACATCGAGGACCAGATTCAACACGGCGTCTACCGGACCTCAACCGTCGAGGCCAAGGCC
>JACQBO010000007.1 GCA_016194465.1 Candidatus Kerfeldbacteria bacterium | reverse complement strand
GCGTGCAAATCTTCGGATTGTTTATTGAGAAACTCCCATCGTTCATTCGTGGAGTGATATTCCTCGGTGATCTGTTCATCAATGCCGCCAATGAGTTGGAGCTGGTGCTGGAGGTGCCCAATTTCTTCGGCCAGCAAGGTGATGTCGCCGGATAATTCTTTATTGGCTTCTGCCTCAATAACTGTCACGGCTTCGGCAGTCATGGCCTGTGTGATTTCATGCCGCAAGTCATCTTGCCTCTGTTCCAATCGGGCCAGGCGCACCTGGACCTCGTTCACGAGAGTCGTAATCGTATTCAAGCGATGCTGGGTGTCGCGAAACTCTTTTTGCAAGGCGAAGAGACGTTCTTTTTTGCTTGTCTCTGACGAATTGAAGTTATTGATCGCCGCCCGGGCCGACTTGAGTTCCTCATCAACGACGGCTATTTTCTTTTCCAGCTCCTGTGCCTGCTGCACATAGACAGTATAAGCCGCCTCGGGGTCGGTTTTTGCCAACTCGATGACCGAAGACTCTTTTTGCAGCTTATCGAATTCGGTTTGGAGCAAGCGGCGCGAGTCGTTGAGCCGTTGTTGCTGATCTTCGGCCCGGCCCAACTCCGAACGGGCCTCGGCGACGTGCTCGACGATACGTTGGCGCTCACGGGACAAGTCGATTAATGCCCGTTGCTGCTCCGCTAATGACGCGGCGGCGTCTTTTTCGTCGGCCGATTCTACTTGGGTCGAAAGATTCTCTAAGTCCTTGTTCAACCGGTCGCTCTGTTGTCGCAGCTTTTCGATATTTGGGGCATCTCCGGCCAGGTCGGTCGAGAGCGCATGAAATGCTTGGCGAATTTTTTTCGTCGTGGCGCTGATCATTGTCCAAATGGTGCCCTGTCGTCCGGCGGAGAGCTTCGTCAGGTCCTCTTCAATTTTATTGAAACGAAGATCGACCTGCTTCAATTCGGTACTCTGCTTGTCGAGGGTTGTTTGGGCTCGCTTGACTAATTGCTCAACAACTTCCAGCTCTTCCTCAGCGCTCACCAACGATCGTTTCACCTCTTCCACGCGCTGCTGGCGATACACATTTTCCGCCCGGCCCGCCTGCTTGGCCGCCACCTCGAGTTGCCCCTTGATAATGGCCTGATCTTGGAGCAGGCGATTTTTCTGGTCGAGGATTCGGTTATACTCCTTCTGCAACCCGGCGAAAACCTCAGAGGCCGAGCGTTCGCGCTCCATGCCTTCAAGTTCCGCCTGGATCGCAGCTAGCTCTTTGGCAACGCCTTGCCGCTGGCTATCATGTTTTGTCCATTCGGCTTTTGTTTGTGACTGTTCCTGAGTAATTTCCTGCCAGCGAAGGCCAAAATACAGTCGTTGCTGCCCGCCTAATTTTTTTTCCACTTCTTCCCGTCGCTCCAGGCGTCGTACCTGCCGCGTCAGCGAGCGGAGTCGAGGTTCGATCTCAGCCATAATCGCTTCGCCTTGGACCAGGTTCTCTTTGCTGCGGGCCAGCTTCTGCAAGGCCTGATCTTTTTTTAACTGGTATTGGCGGACGCCGGCCGCTTCGTCAAACAAATGTTTTCGTTCTTGGGGGCTGGAAATCAAAAAGGAATCGATCATGCCCTGGCCGATGACCGAGTAGGTTCGCTGGCCGAAATTTGCCCGGGCGAGCAGCAGCTGGATGTCCTGAAGACGTGCCGGCTGACGGTTGATCAGGTACTCGCCTTGACCGTCACGAAAGACTCGTCGGGAGATGACCAGCTCGCTGTAGTCGATGGGTGCCCCGCGATCTTCGTTGTTGAGAAACAAAGAAACTTCGGCCACGCCCAGGCGGGACTTTTTATCCGAGCCGGCAAAAATAACATCGTCGCTCCTCTTGCCCCGGAGCAGCTTGAGACTTTGTTCGCCAAGCACCCAGCGAACCGCATCAGCCACGTTCGATTTTCCCGATCCGTTCGGGCCGACGATGGCCGTGATGCCCGTCTGGAAATCGAGACTGGTTGTATGGGCGAATGATTTAAATCCTTGGATTTCGAGCCGGGAAAGATACATAGACAGACAGAGACCGCGGCGACCGCCGCGTCAGATGCAGAAAGTATACCATGTTTCTCTGCTTCGGAGGACGTCTCAAGCCTTCCCTTGCAGACGAAGAATAAACAACCCGGTCATGATCAGGGCGGCAACCAATTTGACGACCGTCCCGCCCATAAACGCCACAATCGTGTAGTTGCCCGACGTGTATGAAAAAACTTGATCGCGACCACGGAGCATTTCGAAAGCCAACGCCCCGACAACGGGCCCAATCAGATACGTCGCGATGGGATGAATAAAGGCGCCCAGGCCCCCGCCGATGACCGCACCCAGGACGCCCCAACTACTGGCCCGCAACTTCTTCACCCCCTCGCGACTCAAGGTGTAATCGAGCACAATGGTGCCGGCGGCAATAAGGGAAACGAGGATTAACAGATTGTGGTCAAGCCCAAGACGGCGATGGCCTTCTTCATAGATTAAAATCCCGCCCCAGATGGTCGGGATGGCTGGCGTCACCGGCATGAGAATAAAAATAAAGCCGCCAACGATCATCAACACCCCCAGCACGGTCGTGATCAGAACTAAATTCATGTCTGCCACCCCTTCACCTCCAAGCCATGGAAGGCCGCTGCTACTTGAGCCTCTTGCTTGGAGGCGCCTTCACCGTTGGCCACCTCCTCCGGCCCCAGGTAGACGCCGACCAGAAAATGTTTATCGTGATCTGGCCCCCACTCCTTGAGGACTTTATAATTTGGCGTGATCCCAAATACCTCTTGGCTCATTTCTTGGAACCGACTTTTTGGATCGATGTATAATTGGTTGGCCAGGATGTTCGGGAGTTTTGATAAGATGTGCTCGGTAATGAAATGCTCCGCTGGAGTCAGTCCACCATCAAGATACAATGCGCCAATGATCGCCTCAATGGCGTTGGCATGAATATTCTGTCGCGCCTTGGAATCCTTGTCTTTGGCTTCACCCCGACTCAGCATCAGCCAAGGATCGAGGTCTAAGTCCTTGGCCACGTCCGACAAGCTTTTGGCATTGACTAAACTGGCCCGCCAGTTGGTCAGGTCACCCTCCGGGTTGGGGTAGTGGTGATAGAGATAGTTGCTGACGACTAATTCCAGAACAGCGTCACCGAGATACTCCAGCCGCTCGTTGTGGCCCAGGGCAAAATCAGGGTTTTCGTTGAGGTACGAACGATGGACCAATGCCTGGCGCAGCAGGTCGGGGTTAGAAAATGCGTGTCCTAATACGTGCTCTACGTCTTGGAAGTTCATGGGATGGTGTGTCGCGTTAGGAGGTCGGTGCCACTTCACTCTTGGCAGGCAGTCCCTGGAGGTCGCGAAACACGGCGCCAAGGACGCCGTTGACAAATTTGCCGCTCGACTCACCGCCGAAACTTTTAGCCACCTCAATTGCTTCGTTGATGGCCACCTTCGGCGGCACGTCCTGGCTGTACTTGAGTTCGAAGACGCCCAGTCGTAAAATATTCCGGTCGACAATCGT